>NZ_JAIWNS010000239.1 GCF_020216685.1 Methanospirillum hungatei
TTTAAGCCCAATTTTAACAAAATAATTCATCAACTACTGGTTAGAGATTACAGAGTTAAGTTTACATGAAAATTTAAACGCGTAACTTCTATTCTCTTCACCGGTCGGGGTCGTGAGGAGGTTGCCATTGAGGCCCTCAATTTTGGGGCGAACTTTTACCTGCAGAAAGGAGGGGATCCAAAGGCCCAATTTGCTGAACTAGCCCATAAGGTACGGCAGGCCATCCTCCTCAATCAGACCGGAAAGGAGCTGCACCGGTCCCATCAGGAACTCTCACGGGCGACGAACCGGTATAAGGCCCTTATTGCTGCTTCAAACACCGGTGCATGGGAGTATCATGGCGATACCGGGTATACCTGGTGCAGCCCTGAGTACTTCTCCATGCTGGGGAGGGATATCACCGCGTTTGATCACGCCGGGGCGATGGATGTCAAAGAAGTGTGGGAGGACCTCATCCACCCTGATGATCGTCAAAAGGCTGTAGATACCTTCCTGGCATATGTGAACCATCCGGTCGGGATGTATGAGCAGTACTTCAGGATGCTCCATGCTGACGGGCATTCTGTCTGGATCTGGTCAAGAGGCAGGACCATTCTTGATGATGACGGGACGCCCACCCCGATCACCGTCGGGACGCATATCGACATAACCAGGCAGAAAGAGCAGGAGGAACAGCTGCTAAAGAGCCATGATGAGATTCAGGCTGCATATGACGTCATTGCAAAGACCGGTGAAGAGCTCAGAGCAAGTCTGGACAGGCTGACCATCCAGGAACAGGCCCTCCGGGAGAGCGAAGAGAAGTTTCGGACGCTCTTTGAGAGTGCTGCTGATGGTATTCTCATCCTTGAAGACGGGAAGGTCCTTGACTGTAATCATCAGGCAGAAGTCCTCTTCCGTCTCTCAAAGAACCAGATTATCGGACGATCGCCTGCAGAATTAGCCCCACCCTTCCAGCCAGACGGGGTCTTGTCCCATGATCTGTGTGCAGAGAAGATTCGCACCGTATCAGCGGGAGGGCCGGTCAGGTTTGAATGTGTGCACCAGAATTCTGATGGAAGAGAGTTTTTTGCAGAGGTGACGCTCCAGCAGATCAGCATACAAGGACGTGCATATCTCCAGGCGTTCATCAGGGATATCTCTGACCGGAAACGTGCAGAGATGGAACTTATCAGAAAGAACGAAGAACTGGCAACGGCATACGAAGAGATCCTCTCTGCTGAGGCAGAGGCACGGGAGAGCCACGATCAGCTCATCAGAAAAGACCTGGATCTGCAGGAGACGAAGAGCCGTCTTGATGATATCATTGCATTTCTCCCTGATGCAACCTTTGCCATCAATCATGAAGGGGTGGTGATTGCCTGGAACCGGGCGATGGAGGAGATGACCGGGGTTATGGCAGAGGATATGGTCGGAAAGGGGAATTATGAGGATGCTCTCCCGTTTTATAATGAACGGCGACCAATGCTCATTGATCTGGCCCTGACCGGTGATGAGACCATTACCGAGCGGTATCCGTATATCTCCAGAAAAGGGTCATTCTTCTACAGTTCGGAGATTTATCTTCCCCATTTTTACCAGGGACGGGGAGGATATTTCTGGTTCACCTCATGCCCGTTCTTTGATCCTGATGGGAATATCACCGGTGCGATAGAGTGTATCCGTGATATCACCGACCGCAGGCGGGTTGAAGAGGCATTGGAGAAGCATCTGGTTGCTCTGACCCGTCCTCTTGATGACCCTGCCCTTTCGTTTGATGAAATCTTCGATATAAGAGAGATACAAAAGATTCAGGATGAGTTTGCAGAAGCAGCAGGGGTTGCCTCAATTATTACCCACCCTGATGGGAGGCCTATTACCAGACCCAGCAGATTTACCCGTCTTTGTAATGATATTATCCGGAAGACAGAACTGGGATGTAAGAACTGTTACCGATCAGATGCGATCATTGGCAGCCCTCATCCTGATGGCCCGGTTGTGCAGCCATGTATGAGTGGAGGGCTTTGGGATGCTGGTGCGAGTATTGTTGTTGGAAACCGGCATATCGCGAATTGGCTTATTGGACAGGTGCGAAATGAAAACCAGAGTGAAGAGGCGATGCGGGAATATGCCAGAAAGATCGGTGCTGATGAAGAGGATATTGCTGCTGCGTTCAGGGACGTTCCATCCATGTCATATGAGCAGTTCTCCACGATTGCCCGGTTTTTATTTACGCTTTCGAAGAAACTCTCGGAGTCTGCTTACCAGAATGTCCAGCAGGCCAGGTTTATTGTGGATCTTGGTCAGCAGAATAAAGAATTATGTGAGACCCAGAACAGGTTACGGGAGAGTCAGGATTTTCTGGATTCTCTGACCAGGACAATTCCTGGGGTGGTGTATCAGTTTTATGCACAGCCGTCAGGGGAGATGGGTCTTCGATATGTAAGCACCCGGGCGGAGGACATCCTGGGAATAACCATCGATTTTGATACGTTTTTTGACCGGTTCACGACCTGTGTGGATGAGCGGGATCGTGAGGCATTCCTCAGGTCAATTGCGGATGCCGTCAGGGAAGAGAAGCCCTGGGAGTTTGAAGGACGGTTTATCAAGCCGACAGGAGAGGTGATCTGGTTCCAGGGGAGTTCGATCCCGGTCAGAGAGGGAGATTTCCTGACATTTAGCGGCATCATACTCGATATTACGAGGAGAAAACAGGCCGAGATTGAGTTGCTTGAACGAAATAGGGAGCGTGAAGAGACTTTCAAGGAGGCTGCGACGCTGAGTGAGTCGTTACGTGAGGCCAATAAGAAGCTCGCTCTGCTCTCCAGTATCACCAGGCATGATATTCTAAACCGCGTGAGTGTGCTCATGGGATACCTGGATCTGGCAGCCGATCTGCCGGCGATTTCTGATGAACTCATGATATACCTGAAGAAATGTTCGTCGGTGACGTCAGATATCGCCCGCCAGATAGAGTTTACCAGGATCTATCAGGATATCGGGACTCACGATCCGCTTTGGCAACGTCTTGATGAGATGGTTGGGAATGTCTCCATACCGCAGGATATTTCGCTGGTCTATGTACCAACCACGGTTGAGATCTATGCCGATGCCATGATGGTGAAGGTGCTTGAAAATCTCTTTGAGAATGCGTATCGGCACGGGGGGACGGTGACGACTATCTCGATCTCTACGCGAAAGGATGGTGATCGTCTGGTTATTCTGGTTGAGGATGACGGGGCCGGAATTGCCGATGATGAGAAGGAGAGGATATTTGAGCGGGGGTATGGGAAGAATACGGGGCTTGGGCTCTTTCTTGCACGAGAGATCCTTGCCATTACCGGTATCTCCATCACTGAGACCGGAATGTTTGGGAAAGGGGCCAGGTTTGAGATTGTGGTGCCGGAAGGGAGATGGCGGGTGTGAGGGACGGGGAGGATAGTCTCAATTGGTTTTGTACGACAGGCAGAGACGATGATTCCTCAACGGGTTGTTTGCTCATGCTTCATCCCGAAAGGAGCAAAACGTGAACCACTTGAAAATCCTCGCGAGAAACCGGGACCCTGAAAAAGATTGCAAGGCTTTTTGGTAAGCATGATTTTTTCCCTGATACATGCAATCACTATCCTGAGTAAATGACTCTCTTACCCTCATCCCTTGGGCAATGCCTCGTATGCAGAAGAGATATCTCCGGAAAATCTGCTGAAAAACATCTGATATCACATAGGAAAAAGAAATCTTCAATGCCTGAGGCTTATCTGATAGAGGTTACCGCTGAAGGCCACCCTGAATACTGGATGTGTATTCGTTCCTCTCTCCCTGATGCAACCCTTGAAGATATCGACCTCCTCTTTTGGGATATGTGGATGGGAGATGACCACATACGTTCGTTTCTTATTGAAGGAGAAGAGTATACCTCATATCCTGACAGTTCGGCGATGAACGTTCAGGTGGGGAAGATCTTCAGACCTGGGATGAGCTGTACATATACCTGTAATTTCCATTCACCAATGGATTAAAATCGTCGCTGAAAACTGGTGTGCCGGTCTTTCCCGGACCGCAGGTAATTACCGGTAAACGCCCGGACGCAACTGAGATAAATGATCATTTACTCAATTTATCCGCACCAGCCTGCCATGCTCCTTTTGGTACCGTGATCTCAAACCGTGCTCCCTTTCCTGGAGTTCCACATTCCCGGATGGAAAGCCCGGTAATTGCCAATATGTCTCTGATTAAAAATAATCCCATTCCTGTGTTTTTTCCAAATCCCCGCTCAAATATTTTCTCCTTCTCATCATATGATATACCTGCCCCGTCATCACTATATACGATGATAAGGTCTGATCCTTCATGGATAAGCGTAAACGAGATCTTCGTCACCTGCTTTCCATGCCTGAGGGAGTTATCGATGAGATTGAAGAAGACTTTCTGAATGAGGGGGTCTGAATACACCATGACCTTTCCTGTCTCTATGGTTACCGTGATATCAGAAAGAGCCATCTCCCTGACTACAAGCGTGATGATGGTTTCAAGGTCAAACCACTCAGGAGCATGGACGCCGATGTCCTGGTAATACCGGGAAAATTCTATCTGGCGACGAATAATCCGAAGTCCATCCAGTGTATCATGAATTAACTCTTGTGAGGCAGTATCTTCTATGGTATCCTGTGCCAGTTCAAGAGTAAGAAAGATTTCAGTAAGGGTGTTTGCAATATCATGGCGGGAGATGGAAGATAGAATATTGAGTTTCTTATTTGCCAATTGGATAGCCTTTTCCCGCTGTATTCGCTCGGTGATATCAGTTCCAAGACTGATAACTCCGGTGAACCTGCCATCAGACTCCTGGAGAACAAGGTTTGTCCAGAGAACAGAGTGTTTGTGATTATTCTTAGAAATAAGTGAGTATTCAAGCTGGGGAGGTACCTTTTCCTCCTGGATATATTGTATGAAGGTGTCCCGTACATGCTCTTCAGGAGGGGTGTATGTAGAAAACCAGTCTGCGCCCAGAATTTCCTCTTTCTCACATCCGATAACCTTGAGGAGGTGGTTGTTCCCAAAAACAACCGTACCATCAGGATTCAGCATCACGACAATGAGTGGGACATTTTCTATCATCTCACGGTACCGGCGTTCAGATTCACGGAGTTCATCCTGGGCCTTTTTCCGGATGGTGATATCATGGAGGAGGATGAGCATAACCTTCCCGTAGGGTGCAAAATAGACTTCAAATGTCCTCTGTGATGCGTCTTTTGCAGTAATCTGATAGACACGAGGGAGAGGTTCCTGGATCTGCCGGTCAATTTTCCAGACCTGTTCCCGCCACATATGATAGGCCTCCTCCTGATCAGAGGGATCTGGTAAGAATACACGGATGAGGGTCTGCATGTCGGGAAGATCGTCCAGAGTAAATCCAAGTGATCTGGTCACTTGTGGATTGATATAGGCGATGGAATTATCCCTGTTGACGAGTATCATCCCAAGCGGGGTAATCTCAGTGATGTTACGAAACTTCTCCTCACTCTCCTGAAGATCTGCCTCAAACGAAGATCTGACTTCCAGTTCATTTTTCAGAAGAATGTTCGTCATATCAAGAGCCTCAGTTTTTTCCAAAAGCTGACGCTCCAGTTCTGAAATTTTCGTTTCCAGGTTTTTATCCGGTTCTGATGCCTTTTTTGAAGCAATCATAAGAAGAATTGCACAGCAGATGAGAATTTCTCCGATGATATGGACTGACAGGCCGGCAGAGAAAAGATCCGAAAAATCCCCTGCTATTCCGCCAGAAAGTATGGCGAGGCATCCGATGCTTCCAATAATGATGACATATCTCTTCAGGTTTTCAGAGGAATAATATACAATACCGGCAATCAGGATTAAAATGAGGAGGAGATCTGGTAAAATAGTCTTAAGCAGTACAAAATCCATGAGCGGTATCCTAATATATCCCTGTTCGGAAGAGAATTGATCCGTACCCTCTTCATGAGCATGTTTTAGCCTCTTTGGAGGATGAGATCATTTTATCTGTGTAAATTTATAATTTTGTATTTGTACATGTTATGATGTATTTTTCTGTTTAATCTGGTTCATATCAGATGTCCGGTCTGTTTCGGTATAAATATGGCGATATCTATTAATGATTCTGAAGCTATATGGCTTATTAGGTATATCGAAGAGGACAGTTCAGTCAATATATCTGATGAAGGGAGGATGGAATGCCGGATGCACATTTTTTGGGTACTGATTTGGATTTAGACAAGCATCCGGATTCCTCTGTCTCTGTTCTGTATG
>NZ_JAIWNS010000240.1 GCF_020216685.1 Methanospirillum hungatei
ACTGCTTTACCTCTTTTCGTATGATCCTGACCATATCCTCACCTTTCATGAGGAGTTCCTTTGCAATATCCATACTTTTTCCTTCAGCAGTAAACCGGATCTTCGGCTCTGTTCCGCTCGCCCTGATAAGACACCAGCCATCTTCTTCCTCGATACGGATGCCATCGGTTGGATTTACTGCACCAAGAGCATAGAGCAGGTCATGGGCATTCTCAAGTTCAAGGGATGTCCGGAGTATCGGATAACTTGGTATTGATGCGATTTCAGAAGGGAGATCCCATTCCCCTGCCATCTCACAGAAGAGAGCCGCCGCATACGGGCCATCCGGACACCGGGATATCTGCGGGAATATCCAGGCTCCCGACGGCTCACCACCAAAGTCACCCCATCGGACCAGTTGTTCAGATACGAATGCATCACCAACCGGAGTCCGCCTGACCTCTGCCACCTCCTCGATTGCCATGGATGCATCATAGGTGGTGACGACCTGATTTGCCCCAAGATATTTTGCGAAAAGAATGAGTAAGGTGTCTCCGGGAATAAATTTTCCATTCCTGTCAAAAGCCATCATACGGTCTGCGTCCCCGTCATGAATGACTGCACAGGCTGCCCTGGATTGTTTGATGAGTGACGGGATATAGGGGAGGTGTTCTGGCAAAGGTTCTGAAGGGCGTGAGAAATTCCCCGCAACATTCGCATTCACGGCGAGGGTACGAGCTCCCATTCTGCTCAGCATTCGTGGAGTAATGACCGATCCTGCTCCGTTCCCACAATCCACTATGATTTTAATTCCTTCCCTGATCGAAATTTTCCTGGCTATGGCAGTACTGTGCTCTTCTGCCGGATATGAGGGAGTGCACGTTCCCTGCTGTTTCCAGTCTCGCCAGGGAATGTCCACAAGGGTTGCTTCTATCTCTTTTTGCTGGGTGGCCGAGAAAGAAGAACCATCCGGATTGAACAACTTCAGACCGTTATAGGGTTCCGGGTTATGGGACGCCGTAACCATACAGGCCGCATCGGCGTTTCTGCCACCATATGCGATTGATGGGGTCGGAGCGATACCTCCATCATATACCCTGGCACCTGCCGAAAGAGCGCCTGCACAAAATGCTGCAGAAATGAGCGGGCCGGTCGTCCGGGTATCCCGCCCGATTACCAGCCGGCTGGCTTGTGCCCCAACCGCCTTTCCTACCTGCAATGCAAGACCGATGAGGGTATCATCATATCTCCGGCGGATCCCGGAAGAGCCGAACAGCATACCAGATTGGTTCAATCTTCAGATGTTTGAAGGTTCCCTCTTCCAAACGGGCAGAAATGTTCACAATGAAGAAGTTGTGCAGTTCCAACCGTTGATGGTCCCACATAGATCACTTTTTCTTTGGGTAATTCTGACAGGATACCTGCTTCATCCCCGGTCAACCCATCGCCGGTCACCAGAACCATATCTGCATCTTCAGGACGATCCACAAGGAGATCTCCTGCAAGTTTTCGAACATCCGGCATATCACCCATGCAATAGATTCGTTTATTCTGGATTTTTTTGATGACTTCTGCCCTGCATTCGGGATGCTCCTCTGGTTTGCAGGCATGCAGTTTCCTGTTCGTGCATAAAAACCCGGTGACTGCATTCAGAATGCCTGCTGCCGCTGCACGCTGTGATGGTTTTTTCAAAGGTGCTTCACTCATAAAGGAAGCCTTGGTGGTCGCTTTGATGATCTCGTCAGCAACAAATACTGCTGATCGCCCTCCAAATATCACCTGAATTGGTACTCCTTTTTCATAGGCGCATCTGGGGAGATCGTAATCCGGTGTCAGCAGGACCGGACTTTCTGCAATACCACACTCTTCCATCATCGGCACTAATGCCTGAACTGCACTGTTTATCGGATGCATTGGTGTTACCATTCTTTTTTCCATCCATACATACCGATAAGAGGTACAAATCGTACTGCTCCGAACCGCTCTGTATGGTATTCATCTTTGTTTCTGGTCACTCTGACCAGCTCCTGCATATCCCGATCCCCCACCGGGGCAACAAGTCTTCCGCCATCTGCCAGTTCTTCAAGCAGGGGCTCTGGGAGAGCGGGTGTGGCTGCGGTGATAAGAATCCCGTTGTAGGGGGCCTTATCCGGATATCCCAGAGTTCCATCCTGGCAGAGCACCAGAACATTCCTGACACCTGCCCGTGTAAGATTTCTCTCTGCAAGGTCGGCAACTGCCGGGATTCTCTCAATTGAGATGACCGATGCGCCACAGGCAACCAGGATCGCAGCCTGGTACCCTGAACCGGTTCCAATCTCAAGAATTAGGTCACCTTTCTCCGGTGACAAAAGTTCGGTCATGACCGCAACAACATAGGGTTGCGATATGGTCTGATCATGTCCGATGGGGAGGGGATAATCCTGGTACGCTTCTCTGGCATAGGATTCAGGGACAAACAGGTGACGGGGGACGGAACGCATGGCCTGTAGTACCTGCGGGTTTTTTACACCCCGTGCCTCTATCTGCCGTCGTACCATCTCCTCCCGTTCTGCTGCCCTGTTCTCCATCTAGAATCCTGATTTCTCTGCTGCGTCTATCGCGGCATCTATCTGATCCTGAAGTACATCAGGCAGACCCTCTACTTTGACATCCAGGAATCCCCGGATGATGGTCGCAGTTGCAGTCTCTTCATCAAGACCCCGTGCCATCAGGTACTCGATCTCATCCCGGGCGATCTTTCCTACCGCCGCTTCATGTGAGAGTTCGGTATCCACGACATCACCTTTAATCTCCGGTATTGCGTGGATGGTTCCGTCTCTTAAGATGAGGCCCTTGCATTCGATGTGGCCTTTCGTCCCTTTCACTTTCCCGTCAATTCTGCCCCGTGACAGGATGGTGCCTCCGGTCGTGATGGCACGGGTGATAAGTTCTGCGCTTGTCCCTTTCGCTCCAAGGACTGCTGTTGATCCAAGGTCCATGAATGATCCGGGAGTGCAGACAACAACACTTGAGAACCTTCCGACCGCACCCTCTCCCTTCAGATTGCAGACGGGGGCCATCTGGATCTTTCTGACCGGTTCCATACAGACATAATTTGACAAAAAAGCACCGTTCTCTTCAACAATGGCTGCGGACCGTGGAAACACTGCGATATTGTGCCCCCAATTGTGGATCATGGTGGATGTGACCTTGGCACCTTTACCTACATAGATCTCAGTAACTCCCAGGTGTGCACCGCTCTTCCGGGCCGATGAACTGGTACATCCGGAGATGATATGAAGCTCTGAATCTTCCTCGGCGATGACAATATTATGGACATGCTGAATGGCTGAATCAGACAGGAACAGGCATGCCTGTAAAGGATAGATACTTTTCGTCCCCTTTTTTGCAATGATTACAAAACCTTTTGGATCAGGCCGTGATGCAACATACTTTGTGTATTTATCCTTGTCTTTTGGGACGGCCTTCCAGATATAATCAGATACCCAGGGGTATTTCTCCAGGGCCATGGTGAATGTCAGGAACTCAATTCCTTCGCAGTCTGATGTGATATGACAGACATCCTGGTCTTTCTGGAAGAAACTACCTGACCTGTTCTTCATCTCGACCTCAAGACCGGTAAGAGCAAGTCGTTTCTGATCCTCAGGAGAGAGATCCGTCATCTGAATATTGTGCATGATTCTGCCCTTCTTCTCATACGTTATACGTAGTTCCTCATTATCACTCTTATTTCTGTTCCATACCTCCTATGCCACTATCAAGGGCTTAAGGAGGATTGGAAGCATCTCTATTGAATTCATCATCATATCAGGGGTCACGCCCGAACCTTCGATCTCCTCCTGTCGGTACTTACCGGTAAAGGTTATTGCACCGAGGAGCCCGGCATCCTGCGCACCTTTCACATCGGTCATGATATCATCTCCTATCATGAGGATCTGATTTCTCTGTATGTTCCAGTCTTTCAAGGCCGCAAGGAAGAAGTAGGGAGAAGGCTTTCCCATGACAACAGCAGTACATCCGGCACTAAACTCTAGAGCGGTAACAAAAGGCCCGGCACTAAGGGACAATCCATCAACGTCCTTCCAGTACCGATCTTTTTCAAGAGCTATGAGTTCTCCTCCCTGCATGAGCGATCGGAATGCCGCGTTCATCGACGCATAGGTGAACCGGTCACCAGCGTCGCCCACCACGACAGTTGGTCCGTCTGGATTGTGGGTAATTCCGGCCTCCAGAATATCCTCCATCAGATCATCGGTTATGAGAAGATTACAGGTCCTGATGTTACGATCCCGGAGGTACTGGATAGCAGCAATTGCCGGAGTATAAATCTCATCAATGGATACCGGAACTCCAAGTCGTTCTAATTTTTTCAAAACATTTTTTCTGGACTTCCGTGTTCCGTTCGAGATATATCGGTAGGGAATGTTGTTGTCCTGGAGAAATCTGATTGCAGTCTCTGCTCCGGGAATGGGCTCATTTCCGGTCATCAGTGTGCCATCGATATCAAGCAGGATTCCGTGTATCTGCATGGGTGAATATTTGGATCTGATGGTGAGAAGTGTTGTGCCAGGGTGATTAAAAAATATTAAATACAACTATGCTCAACGTTATAGAGCATCTGCATCGATGGTCTAGAGGTATGACTTTGGCCTTCCAAGCCAATAGCTCGGGTTCGAATCCCGATCGGTGCATAATCTTTTCTCATATTTTTTGCCGGAAATTAGTTTTTTATTGTCTTGATGTTGGTGACACTGTTACAACTTTTGTTCAGACAATCTTCCAAAAGATGGTCAGGATCTCCTGGAGGAACTGGAAGGTATGGGTATTGAGGCTCGATATCCTCCAGATTTTGATCAAACATTGCAGGAATTATCACGCGAAAGGGTCAGCTGCACTCTTGAAAAGGCTAAACTGGTGTTTTCATGGATAAAAACAGAATTGATACAATAATCCAACATCTTGCTGGAGAATTGCAAAAATCAGGAGTTACCATCAGTTCTGTGAGGTTATTTGGATCCTGTGCTGCAGGTACAGCATCATATGAGAGTGATATTGATATAGCGGTGGTATCTCCGGATTTTCGTGAGTATGAATTTTCAAAACGGTTTCATCTCCTCGGGTCTGCAATTATCCAAACCATCCGGCAGTATCATACACCAATCGATGTAATCCCTCTGTCACCAGAAGAGTATGAGTGTGAACAATCACTACGCATGGATTTTATCAGACAGGGTATCGAGATCACGGTGACTGATCAGAATCAGAGTTCACCCGGTTCTGCAGAAGTCTGATCTTTTCAGGACAGACATCAATTTTTGTATGCTCCCCTTGATTCATCTTCAAATAGGTTTTTCCCCATTCGCATAAATCATCAAGGATCGGGATGACTGTTTTACCAAACGAGGTAAGGGAATATTCAACCCGGGGAGGAACCTCGGCGAATACCTTCCGGTTGATGATATGATCCGCCTCAAGTTCCCGCAGCTGCCTGGTAAGCATACCCTGTGTAATATTCGGTAAGATGAGGCGAATTTCATTAAATCGTAGTGGTTTATCCCGGATATGCCAGAGTATGACTGGTTTCCATTTTCCACCAATAATATCAATTGCAGCCTCCACAGGGCATCCATATTCCCGTTTTGACGTATTTTTATTCATTAGTATTATTTTGGAGATTATGTCATAAATATCATACTGCATCTGTTTTAATGCATTAGTCCAAATATGGATATTGCATCTGATTACCTGGTCCATTCAGGTATCAAGAATGAAAGAGAGGAAAGTTATGACAAATCATAGTATAAAACCCGGTGTTTATACTTCCCCAATTACCACGAAGAAGGATCAGAAAGAAGATGAGGTTTATCAGAGTCGTTCCTGTAAAGAATGTATGGGTTGCATGAATGCCCTGATACCGGGACGGAGGTAGACAATGAAGGTTGTAGCATTTAATGGAAGTCCAAGAAAAGAAGGAAATACCCGTATTCTTTTGGAAACCGTCTGTGAAGAACTCGAGAAGGAAGGAATAAAAACTGAAATTATTCAGATTGGGGGAAAACAGGTTCATGGCTGTACAGCCTGCATGAAATGCTTTGAAAATCAGGATAACCGGTGTGTCATTGATAATGACTTTGTCAATGAGTGTATTGAAAAGATGATTGAAGCAGATGGGATCATCATCGGAA
>NZ_JAIWNS010000241.1 GCF_020216685.1 Methanospirillum hungatei
CGGGATATGATTCACACCGAATAAGTTTTCGAAATCTCGCTTCACTAACAGAGGGGGTCTGACCTATTCTGCTCTCACCCATCTGCTGAGCAAAAGTAACACCAGAAATGTCTTCTTTCACATGAGCAAGACTTACTGCAATCAAAGCCAAAGCCTCTCTTCTCACCATTCCATGCGGTAAAAGACTCTGATAAAGCCTGTGAAAAGCCGGACAAAAAAACACTTCTGTAAGATCATGACACCTCCGTAACTCAGCACTATCTCCACGGCTCTCAATCAATCCCTTCCACCAGGAGTGAATTTTCCCCCTGACAGGATCTGATTCAATAGATAGATATACATCAGTCATAGCTTTTTCTCCTCCATTGAGTCTTTCATGAGAAGACCCAGTAATGAAATAACTTTTTTCGTGTTCTCTCCGGTAAATTTTTTAAATTTGATTCGGGCATCGATAACACTCTTAGGATCATTCAGATCGCTGATGAATGAAACCTGGGTATAATAATCAAATAACAAAACAGAATGACCAACTAACATACGATACCATTCACGCTTTATTTGATCTATCTGCTCCACATTTCCCAAAGAGAAAAAAAGTCTATCAAGTGTAGCATAGAACAATTCCTCAGTCTCATTCCAAAATCGGGATCTTAAATCAACAGGTTCTTTTCCTTTATTACCATGTCCTGAAATTGCGTCCTTTATTGAGCCGGCAAGAGACTGCAACACATATTCTGCTGTAAGTATAAGATTTGAAACAATATTTTCAAATAATTCTCTCTTTTTCTCATCATCCAGCAGGTAGATTGGCATCCGGCTTTCATACCAGCATCTGGCTTTTGCATTATCCATATCATATCCAAATGACCATAACCTAACCTTTTTAAATGATTTCCGCTTTAAACGAATAATATTATTCTGAAAATTTGTTACAGTTCTGGAAACCTTGATATTCCTTGACGAATCCGGAATAATCAGACCCATAAAATTTCGATACGTAATACCCCCGGGTTGAAGATGAATTGGGCGATAAACTTCTTTATCCAGGTAATAAGGAGTAAGTGTGTGATTGTCCCAGGTTTCGTCATAATCAACTCCATGAGGTTTCGTATGATATGTCAACACGGTTGCTGAAGATGCAAGACCACATACATCACAGGCCCCTACCGGCTTGTCCTCAAAATCAAGTAATATCCGTCTTCCCATACCCCAGAACATCTGTAAAGGATTAACATCGATCACGCCAGTTTTTTCCTTTTTATCACTCAGGCGAATCTTCCCAAACCAGGGAAAGATCATATCCATACTCTTTTTTTGTTTTGCTATCGCATCTCCAAAAAATTTTATTGAAGGAATAATATTCAGACATACCGTCTCCCACAATGTCTCCCCCAAGATTACAGACGTTAATGGCCCCCCACCTCGTAAACCTGTTTTATGCCCAGCTCCACCACCCGGTCCATTAACCTGAAGAGTAAATAAAGCCATAGCAGCACAAGAGGGACACATCTGCTTTACAGTATCGCGTTTAACAAAAAAATCAGTATTTTTCTTGACCGTATTCTCCCCAGGCATTTCAATAAGAAGACCGTCAACTGAATTTTTCTTCTCATCACCAATACTGATATCCTGCATAAATCTGGGGCCTTTACCATCAAGATAGAAGGCATCCTGAATCTGCTTGAAGTGTTCCTTCAATACATCTGAAGGAATTACATTATCTAACCGGTCAGTCCATTCTTTATCCGATTCAGGAGGACAGACAGTCTGAATTAGTCCTATCAGAAACTGAATAAGAGCTCCATTAAAATCTGGACGTGAAGCATTAAGTTCAATCACCGGATTGGTGCCATAATCCGAGGTTATCTGATACGGAGCAATAAGACAAGAATCACCGTTCTTCCTTACGACAGGAATCCAGGCATCATATAATAGATGGATCATCTCCGAACCTCATAATTGTAAGTCTGATTATTACGTATTTTCGGCATTACTATAAACCTTATCATCTGAACATATGACCAGACCTTTCTCTGTGTCATACTCTAGTACCATCTTCTTCCCCTTAGGGTGAACCACGGGACAATAATAATAGTCATCGATTGGAATTAAAGGAATAATTCTATCTTTTTTCCCTCCATCTGGTAAAATTGAATATAAACGATTCATCTCTGACTCAATCAAGGGGCTAACAGTAATCCTCACATCATATGTTCGTTGAGAAACAGTAATTCTGCTCATATCGATAGAATATCGATCCATATCTCTCCATAAGGATAAAACATTATTAACCGGATCCCACCTGCATAAAAGAACCTGAATCGTCGGATCTGCAAGACGTGTTTTATCTACATCATCCTCCCCCCATAGCCCAGAACCAAGTTCATATCCCGATGATATATTCAGTGCACGACTCCCCGCTAAACCTTCAGCCTTCCTGTCTTTATTTTCTGTCTCTTTATCCCGCTCAATTAATGCAGATGGTATATATGGAGGTAATTGAGGATCATACACAGATTCAATCAAAAATCGTGATCTATCAGGAGTCCGGATCGAACCTTCACTTCGAAGCAGTTCTGCAGTCTTCCACAACAGACCATGATATGGGTATACATACCCTCCACCGGGAAATACCTCTGAATACCATGAATCTTTCGGATTGTCATCAAAAGGGGGGGAATAAATCGCCAGTACCGGCTTGTCTCTCATCCCACGACTATGACGATGCAACCGTCCTGCTCGCTGAATAACCAAATCAATGGGTGCCAGATCAGTAACCATTACATCAAAATCTATGTCAAGGGACTGTTCAACCACCTGAGTTGCAATCAACAAAACTCCTCTGCGATCTTCATCCAGACTCTGTGTCCCAAATTGAGTAAGCACTTCTCGCTCTCGTTCAAGACGATCTCCCATAGCAAAGCGTGCATGGAACAATAGAATTTTCGACGCAACATCGCGGTCTTTCATCATCTTATATGCCGATATCGCATCAGATACGGTATTCCGAATCCAACAGGCACATTTTCCAGATCGTAATTCTTTATTCAGGTACTCTGAAACTCCATCGATTGTATGAAAAAAAGTAACCTTAACATCGCGTTCAGTTCCAGGCCTGCATAAAAAAGGAATTTGTCTACATTCATGTGGATGAATATGAGTTATTAATGGATATTCATCTACAAAATCTAATGATGGAGCATATCCTGCTCCATTCGAAA
The DNA here is from genome assembly GCF_020216685.1 of Methanospirillum hungatei. GTDB lineage: Archaea > Halobacteriota > Methanomicrobia > Methanomicrobiales > Methanospirillaceae > Methanospirillum > Methanospirillum hungatei_B. Next base: position 3,222 of record NZ_JAIWNS010000241.1, read on the forward strand.
AACCAGTGATGTACTCTTCCTTCTGATTTTTCGGAAGTGTAGCAGAGAGAAGAATCGCACTTCCGCCAAGAGCTGCATGAAAAGAGAGAAGGGAACGTAACAAACGATTCATAAACCGGTCATAAGCATGAACCTCATCAACAATAAGAACATTCCTGGCAATACCAAATAAACGGAGAGACTGATGTTTCACAGGGAGCACTCCAATAAGCCCTTGATCAATCGTTCCAACCCCAATGGATGCAAGAAGTGAAGATTTTTTATGATCTGCTAGCCATCTTGCACATACTGCCTCACCAGATTCCTCACCTTGAGGATGATCCAATCCACATGAGAGATCATCATACGGACCGATAGTCTGAAGAAAAGAATCTGACAAATGACGGGAACCATGAGCAAGAATCAGTGAGGGACGGTTTTCTCCCTGACAATATAACCGTTGATAACAGTCCTTCATCCGCTCATACATCGCATTCGCAGTCGCCATGGTTGGGAGTCCCACATAAATACCTTCCCCATATCCATCATTCATTAAACGGTGAGCAAGAGTGACTGCAGCCTCGGTCTTCCCTCCTCCGGTTGATTCTTCAATAATAAACAGATGAGGTCCGGCCCCTAATTGAAGGGTGCTCACTAACTCCTGAAGCGGACTTGGAGCTCTTTCTCCAGCAGAGAATACAGGAAATAATGATCGAATGCCCGTTTCAGGATTCACCGGATAATCAGATAACCCACAAACCGGTAAGGCCCGCTCAGCAATATCAAGAGTTTGTTTCCAGTAAACCTTAAGCGGTATCTTACTATTATGGAACGGGAAAAATCCTGAAGAGCCTATCCAGTCAGAGATGATAACGAGCCCTGCTAGTAACCATGAAATTTGAGCACTGAGGGATTCATCATCCTGAGTCGGGATTTTGGTATTGAGATCATGAAGAAACAGATGGGCAGATTCTTGTACAAAATCTGAGGCAGCAGAGATGTCATCATCAGTCACAACCAGATAATGAGGAGTATAATTTATTGCACCCATATCGGGAGGCATTCCATGATGCCCAAATGTGGCATTCAGACAATATTTGTATCCTAAATAGAATTCTAACAAATCACCATCACAAAGATTTTTGGTAAGATTGAGATCGGTTTTTTCAAAAATTTTTTCAAATATCTTGATTCCAAGATTGCTATGATGAAGCTGATTACATAATCTTGGATCTCTTCCATGAATTTGAAGAAAAATATCCTTCACCATTCCCTGAAAACTTTCAGAAAACTTACCAAGATCATGAATAGCAAGAATAAAACATATTAATGGAATAACCTGATCCTGATTAATTCTCAGTACAGAAGATATCCTTTGTACCAGAATTGGATGATGAGATAAAATCCTGTTTCCAACTGCCGCAACATCAAGAGAATGATATACGAGGAGATGATAGCGAGGCTCACAATCAATTCTGGCTTTTCCCCAGTACTGATACATACGATCTGCCCCTTGCATAAATATCATGATCGTCTATACTGTTATAGAGATGACCAGTTGAACATTATATAATAATAGACTCGTTTTAATTCATTATTTATCCAGATATTTTCGATTTAAAACCAAATACGATCAAAACGAAAGGTTAATCCTTACGATTCAACCACTCGGAATAAATGAGGGAGAAGAACAATTCATCAAAGACCTTGCCGGCTATCTCACCTCTGAAAAGGATCGGTATTCCGGGTATGAATGTTTTCTCCTCCGGAACCGTACACGAGTGGGAGTCGGACTCTTCGAAACCGCTTACTTTTATCCAGACTATATCTTCTGGATGATCCAGGGAGACCGGCAGCAGATCGTCTTCCTTGATCCTTATGGACTTGCCCATGACACGGACAAAGATCGGGAAAAACATAATCTCTGCAAAAACATCAGAAAAGAATACGAACCCTTCATCCAAAAAAGATTAAAAGAGAAAGGGATAACAACCGAGATACTCCTTGATGCATATATCATCTCCGTCACCGACCAAAAGACGGTGAGTGAGACATTCCGGGGAATGCCAACGAAAAGCCATGTCGTGTATCAGAAAAATCCCGGGTATATCCGGGAGATATTTGAGGGGCTTGCGATAGTTCAATTGGATACATGAAATAATGTTTAACGGGGCGAATGAGTACTAGACAGGTCAGGGCAAACACATCAGAGAGTCGGAACCAAATTGAGCAATATTTCTTATCCGAGCCTCAATAAAGCCAAGGTTTTACATTTGCAAATATTCACTCTCCTTTCAGATAGTCAGAAGGATTCCATATTTCAAGGTAAAAGAAAGCAATAAAAAAATAATCCCTTCCAAATAATGATCTAGTCGTGAAAACATACCAAACAAAAGATATTCCCCCTGTTTACAGGGTAGATTTGTCCGAGACTCAAAAGAAGGCGATAAACGAATAGGTCAAAGATTCCACATACATTAATGCAGCAGCACGATATGGCCATAATGCTGATGAGTTTAAAAGACACCCTGAAAAATTCGATGAGGCGAATCAACAAAAGATAATTTTAGAGAGATTAATTTCAGAAGAATCACTGAAACAATCGTATGAAGTCTTTTGAGGTTTGAAAGAATATGATATCATTCGAACAAAGAAGACCCTTGAGGAAATTAAAACAACCAATAAAGCGACCGAATTATTTGACGATGGGTTTAATGCTGTCTCTTTTAATGAAGATACCCCTTTCATTTATGCAACCCCAGATGAGAATGGAGAAATATGGATGTATTCAGCAAATCTAAACGAGGGGTATCCTGCATTATTTATCGGTAATGAAAACCCCCAATATTTAGGATACAGAAAAGAGGGGGAGATTTTGATTAACAGAAAAACGATATTTTCAATAATTGGGGACGAA
>NZ_JAIWNS010000242.1 GCF_020216685.1 Methanospirillum hungatei
TTGCTAATCCTGTCAATGTATTCAGCAGAAACGTTAATTGGTCCGATGTATGCATCGAGCATGTCATTAATGCCCTTAATCATCTTTCCGTTCTCGCCAGGATACTTTGCATGATCCGCTCTGACATCTAGTTTCCCCTGAATGGCTGCCTCAATGAGCATCTTAATGTCGGCATTTCTCATGTGGACAACATCAATGAGAGCATTGAGATTGTTTTTGATCTCATTGAAGTCCCCATGGTACTCTTCAGTAATCTTTGGCGGAATATCTCCCTTGCTAATCCTGTCAATGTATTCAGCAGAAACGTTAATTGGTCCGATGTATGCATCGAGCATGCTATTAATCGATTCTATCATCTTTCCATGATAACCGGTATATTTGGAAGAATCTGCCCTGACGTCTAGTTTTCCTTCAAGACCAGCATTTGTGAGTAGTTTAATATCAGCGGCCCTCATAAGAATGACATCAATCAGGTTATTGAGGTTGTTTTTGATTTCGTTAAAGTCCCCACGATATTCGTCAGTGATCTTTGGTGGAGTATCCCCCTTACTAATTCTGTCTATATATTCAGCAGATACGTTCAGCGGCCCCAGATATGCATCCAGCATCTTATTGATACCTTCAATCATCCTCCCGCTTTCTCCCGGGTATTTTGAAGGATCTGCTCTGAAATCCAGTTTTCCATCCAGGGCTGCCTGAATAAGCATGTTAATGTCTGCATTTCTCATGTGGACAACATCAATAAGGGCATTGAGATTATTCTTAATCTCATTGAAATCTCCCCGGTATGCATCAGTAATTTTCGGAGGTACATCCCCCTTACTAATTCTGTCTATATATTCAGCAGAAACATTGATGGGACTTATATATGCATCCAGGATTTTATTCACACCTGCCAGCATATTTCCGTGATATCCGGGGTATTTTGTAGGATCTGCCCTGGCATCCAGAATACCTTCTTCAGCTGATCTGATAAGAGTGTTGATATCTTCTCCTCGCATTTTGGAGACATGAACTATCTGATTTAAATTCTGAATTAATCTTTTGAAATCTCCTTTGAACTGGTTTTCATCATTGATATCAGGGATTTTTCCCTCGGCAAAATCAGAAATTCCAAGAGAGACCAGCCGTATCGGCACATTGATCGCCTCAATACCCTGATCCAGGTGCTCGACAATATCAGCAAAACCCCCCCGGTATTTTGTCGTATCAATTCTGAGTGTCAGGTCACCTTGTTCAAATGCATTGGAGAACCTGGTAATATCTTTTTCCAGCATAAACAGGCTGGAGCGAATGCTGTCAATCGTATCGGTAATATCTGCAAATTTTCCAGGAAGCTTTGATACTTCTACCTGAAAATCACCTTTCTGAATTGATCCGAGTGAATCCCGTATGAGTGAAAAAAAATTCTGATATTGATCCAAAATTTCATTAAAGAGAGAGCCTATTCCCTGCTCTTCATCAGACATCCTGCCTGTATCTATCCTGGTATCAGATAAACCGGATTTATGAAATTCGATAACTTTTTTTATTTCAGACTGAAGTTGATCATATCCGGTTGTATCCAGGTTTTCATCTGTACCCTGCCTTCCCATTGTATTCACCCGATCAAATGTGTGAGTATTGCAAAATTTACGTTATCATTATATTTATATTGCAATGGTAATCACATGAATGTCTTACCATGGTAATGAATAGTAATTCGGAACGATAATTCTAAACACAATTCTATCTGGCAGGTAAATAGGCGGGATAAAGATCGAGTATTTCAAAATAATTAATAAAAAAATAGTTTAAACAGTAGATTCCTCGCCAGGCTGCATCACCGGGTTCTCTTCCGGTGGGTTGCTGACGAGATAATCCTTCTGTTCATCGTAATTAAGGGTCCAGTTCACTTCTGGCATGTCAAGAAGCATTGCCTCAGTCTCTTCGGTGAGGTTACCACTGATCTTTGTTCCGGTGAACGGTCCCCATGTTCCGTCAGAGTAGGAGAAGATACCTTCAAGTGCTGTTGAGTTCAGGAACGTAATCTCCATTACACCTGCTGAATACGGGGGCTGGTATGTTGGCTCTTCCCACCAGATCCCATCCATGGCCGGTAATGTCTCATTTGAATAGCTGAAATTGCCCTGGATGTATCCCTGGTTTTCACCATTCATATATGAACCACGGATGATATCATCGCCGGTCAGTTTCAGATTCATCTCACCAAGAAGATCTGTATCCCATACTCCGGTGACATCCTCAATTTGTGTTCCATTTGCCCAGAATCCCCAGCTTCCAAAGTTCCATGAAGAGTATGAATTGTAATAGCTGCCTCCCCATCCTCCTCCCCATGGATAATACCCTCCATATGAGGTGCTCGACTGCTGGCTGTAACTCTGAGAGTATCCACACTGTGTTCCAAACCATGGATCCCATGCACATCCTGACGATGACTGATATTGAGAAGAATAGCTGGATGAATACCATGCTGATCCAGTCGCTACCAGAGAGAGAACCATGATAGAAACACTAACCATGAAAACGGTACTCCGCTTCATGTATTGAAATCAGTACTTCTTGTAAAAAAGTATTCTGGAAAGCTGATCAATCAGGCAGCATTGGCATATGCTCGTTCTGATTCAGCAATATTGCCCATAGCTTTGAATACGTCTCCTAAGTTTTTCCAGGCCGATTTATATTTAGGATCTAAAATAACAGCTTTCTCAAGGGATTCTATAGCTTCAGGATATTTCCCTGCTAAAAATAAAGAATATCCCTTATTATTTAGGATAAACGCATTTCCAGGGTCAATGGAAAGGCCTTTGTCGTACATTCTCACAGCTTCCTCAAATTGTCCTGCGCGAGTAAGAATATTGCCCGCTTTGTTCCACGCATCGGTGAGAGAGGGATTTATGTCTAATGCCTGACGGTATAGCTCCAGGGCACGTTCTGGTTTCCCGGTTTTATCATAGGCAAAGGCCAGGTTGACCAATGAATGTGTATCCTTATCATCAAGTGATAGTGCTTTTTCAAAAAAGGGAATTGATTCAGCATATTTTTGCATATCTACAAGGAGAATATCCCCTGCCGTAGACCAGAGTTCCGGCTTCTCCTTATATATCGGCAGGATGGTATTCAGGGTCTGCATCGCTTCATCATAGCGTTTGAGTTCTTTCAGACAGAGGGCTTTATCCCGCCATGCCTGATAGTTTGTCGGGGAAAGTGCAATTGCCTGCTCATATGCAGTAATAGCTCCCGAATAATCGCCACTGCCCATCAGGATTTTCCCTCTTGTTACAAAATCTTCAGCAGTTTTTGGTTCAGGAAGAGGGCCAAGTTCTGACAGGACAGCCGGAGATAAAGACTCACCGGTATACTTCAAGGGAAGTTCATCAATATTTCCGGAAAAGACCGTAAAGGGAAGATCGCATATACCATCAGTATTTTTATCCTGGCAGGTCTGGGAATATCCTTTTCCATCCGGAAGTGACCAGACATTACCGCCTTTATTGGGACCTCCGATAATGTTTGTTGCCGTTGTCATTGGATCATTCCATTTATAATTGGGTCTTCCTCCCTCCTGAATCCGAACATTCTGGAAATTTTCCAGATAGTTGTTTACAATCCGGTTAATCTGATCTGAACCCACCGCATTGGTAATTAAAATTCCTTCTGCAAAATTTGCAATAATCCGGTTTTCAGAGATACTATTATGTCCGGAAGGCTGAAGCATGATGCCAGTTGCATCATTTCCGACGATTTCATTATATGATATGATATTATTGTCTGAATAGTATGCATTTATTCCACGGACATTTCGTACCAGACGGTTTCCAGATATGGTGTTTTCAGAAGATTCAGAAAGCAGAATGCCAGATGGATTATTCATCTGACAGGTATTGTTTGTGATTACATTTTTATGGCCGGATAAAAGGGTTATACCTCCATTTTTATTTCCGGTACAGACATTATTATCCACTTTGATAAGATTCACGCCATGATCTAATTTAATGCCATCATAATAATTATCAGCTACCAGATTTTTGTTCACCATGGAAAGGGATGAACCATCCAGTACAATACCATACAGATTCTTAATAATCTGGTTTTCTTCAATAGAAAGATCACGAGAGCTGGCATCTGCATGAATTCCGGCATATCCGTTCCCCATCGTGACGGATTTTTGTATCCGGATATTGCGGGCATTTGAAAGATCAATCCCTCTGTTATTATAGAGGAGACCACATGAGTCAATAAGCAGGTTCTGAACTCCCTTTGCTGAAATCCCTGCATATGTTCCGGTGATGTTCAGATTTCTGATTGAAATATTTGATACCGGTTTATTTTCAGGAGACCACATGAGTATCCCTGTTTGTAAGACCGGAGCTTCTGTTCCAAACCTGATTGAGATACCTGATATTGAATGACCATTTCCATCTATATTGATATCTGATCCCGTAATTGTAAGAATTGTTTCGGAAAAGTCAACAATGTTATCGCCTAAAATATAAGATCCGGGTTTTGAAAGAACGGCAGGTTCAGTGATAATAAATTCACTTGAAGGAATTGGTTCCGGTTGCACCTGTATTTCAGGAATTATTGGTGTCTGATTACCTTGAGATTCTTCGATTGTCTTCCCTGCATTTTGCAAATATGCATTAAATGAGAGAGCATCGGCAAGACCATGACCGTAAATAGCATCCCATCCTGGAGATCCCAAATCGGTAGCACTATTCAGGAGTGCATCCCTGAGTTCCGTATTTGGTACCGAGGGATACAGACTTTTCACGAGGGCCAGTAACCCGGCAATATGTGGTGCTGCAGCACTTGTTCCGGTAAATGTTGTGGGAAATCCCCCGGCTCCTGTCACACTGACTCCGTCTACACCAGTAATCTCGGGTTTCTCTCTGATATCAGGTACAGGATGGGCAATTGTAACAGTGCCTTGAGAAGAAAAATCCTGAATTTTTTGATTATCTGCTGAAACTGTAGCAACTGAAATTATATTGGGGAGAGCAGCCCAACCAATGATAGAGTCATCAGGAGTCAGATATTCCTTTCCAACAACCACCCGCGTTGGATCAGTATCCAGAAGAAGTTCCAGATGTGATCCCTGCCCCTTCCCCTCCTTGGCTCTGATGCGAACCTCGGCTTTCTGAACCGTGTCTCCAACATTCTGGTAATCAATTTTTTCATATGGTCTTTCTTCTCCGGTTTGCACCCTATTTGCAATAGCAATATCTGAATCACTCTGCAGATCATGAATAAAGAGATCAAAGTCATTTGAAGCTGCCGAAAAGGGATCATCCCATTGTAAATGTAATTTAACCCTTCCACCAGGCTGAATTTCAAGAGGTATTCCGGTTGAACCATTAAATAAATGATACCCTTCGCCATTATCTGTAAATATTCCCTGGTAATGGTTGTTTGCAGTATTCCCTGCGGAACTGACAATCAGGACATCTGGATTTTCTTCAAGTATCCTGGATATTGCGGTAGCAATAGTACCGTCTTCAAAATAGGGAACCTCATAATTGAACACATCTTCTACAATGATTGTTGCACCTGCATTGATGAGACTTTGAAAAGCTTCAACAAATTTCTCTTCTCTTCCACCGCCGAAATCGTGATAGATAAGAGTGGCTCCTGGCGCAATATCATGGACAATCTCCATCATAGCAGTTCCCTCAGATTTTTTCCCATCTTTTAAGATGATAACATTATCAGGCAAATCTCCTGACTTTTGAGCATCTGCTAATCCTTTTACTCCATCCGAGACAACGCCGATAATAACCCCGGTTCCATCAGCACCAGTCAGATTTCTTAGTTGATCCGTTTTTAATATCGTATCCCCGGCGGTATGAACCGATCCTGCAGCTGTTACCTGGTTACATATAAGAGAAAAGACTAAAATTAAAAAAAGACAGACAAAAATTTTTTTGTTATATAATTTTTCTTTCTCAATTTTTTTCATAGGACACCTGTACCAAAGAATATTCTTATAAGCTGTACTATTTGAGAGTTTACCTGCAAGTTTGAAAAGGAAAAGATTTCAATGCCAGGTTATTGATCCCCAGTCTGAAATAAGGGGATAATATTCTAAA
>NZ_JAIWNS010000039.1 GCF_020216685.1 Methanospirillum hungatei
ATGTACCTACACATGGTACGCCCCGGAATATGGTGTGTACCATCCGGGCAGGAGAGGACGGGGAGGTACGGATCGATGATCCGTATTTAAACAGGAAAACCTTTTTTTATCGTTCGATCATCATCTTCTTGAGGCTTCGTCCTGGAGGGGAACAAGGATGGCCAGACCCATTCGGTACGGAAATGACGCTGCAGTCGGATAGCGGATGAGATCATCTATAAGCCATTAGCATTATCAATCTCATTCTGTGACTGAAATATCACCCAACCCGTAACATCTTCAAAACGTCCTCTGAATTGATTTTTATAAGTATTCTACAGACCGTACCACCCGCTCTGGCTGCTCAGGCCAGTTCTGATGATTCTGAAAATCAGGGGTATAGATAATACCGGTCACCATATTTTCACCTCCCTTTTTTATACTCCAAGAGTCTGCTGCCCGTACCTGAACACCTGCTGCTCCTCACTGACAAAGAGGGGAGTCTGTGACAGGGCGTACCGGGGAGATGTCTGCACCCACTGAACCGGGCCGATGAATGGCTGGAGAGTCCGGATAACATAATTCACCCTCACCGACAGAAGAACTGCGGCTCCCCTCTTTCGTGAATAACTCTTACAGGCCTCTCCAAAGGCTCTAATCCGGTCAGGATCATCCATGAACCATTCATCACAGTACTCAATGAGGAGCAGAGATTCTTTTGCCCCATAAATCCGTGTCATCAGGTCATCAAACCCCAAAACCTGTATATATGAGATATTCCGGTCAGGATGTTCCTTAAGGAGTCTGGTCCCTGAGTTCCCATGCAGGTATACGACCGATCTGAATGCCCCTGCGGCATCCGGAAGCGCTGCCTGGATAACGTCACGGGGAGCGATGTAGACGGAAAATTCCCACGGGGCAAGCGTTGTCAGATAGGTTGGCAGCGATATCATACTCTGATGGTCGGTGTGATGACCATATAAACTTCAGGGGTGCGGGGTGAAAGTGAAACCGTTTCTGAAATGGCTATAAAAACGTTTAGAAAGAAAAAGAAAAAGGAAATCGTCAGATATCTCCCATGGCAAGGGAGATGCCCTTTCTGATATCTTCAAGACCCTCTTCATGCCTGCCGGTCTTCCGGAGGGTCATCCCCTTATTATACCATGCCTCGGCATTGTGAGGATCACACAAAAGAGCGGATTCATAACACCGGATCGCATCAGCATAATTCCCCATCAGGTCCAGGACATTTGCTTTTGAATGTAATGCCCGTGCATTTGACGGATCTTCTTCAATTATCTTGTTGTAGAGGCTCAGTGCAAGCTGATAATCCCCTGCCATCTTGCAGTTCTGTGCATCCCGAAGGGCACACTCGATATTTGGATTCAGTTTTGTAACCGTCCAATCTTTTGATACGATAGCATCTGTTGCCATTGTTATTCCCTCCTTTTCTGGTCCCATGACCACTGTCCCAAAAAAGTGCCAGCCACACATCTGATCTGGTACCGTCCCGCTCTCCTAAAGATCTCTCTCCCAGGGTCCTGCAGGAGAGCAGGATGATATGCATATTTCTGGGATAAATGACCATGGAACTTGCGATACATTAAGAATTTGCCAACCAGTTGCGCAAAACATCTATGCATATCGCCTTTGCATTCAGTAATGCCATGCAATACCATGACAAGGGATCATGAGACATGAAGTATTTTATAACACCTGCGGGAAGGACGGGTAAAAACCATAAGATTTGGAGACAAATCAGGAAAATCCGGTCATAGCGTATATATGGTCTCACACCCCGGACCTTCAGGTATCAATCTATATATCACGAAAGGATGTATAGGGTACACTGACTGATATGCCTGAAAAACCAGTCCGGGTGCTCCATGTCGATGATCAGCATCTGTGGAGATCAACAGTTTCAGATTATCTTACCCTTTTTGGAGATTATGAGATAACCTCCGCAGAATCCGGAGAACAGGCCCTTGAGGTACTGCGCACGACCCCTTTTGATATCATCATATCCGATTATCAGATGCCGGAGATGAATGGCATTGAATTTTTACACCTGGTTCGAAAGCGTGGAACATCAACACCCTTCATCTTTCTCAGTGGAATCAGGCAGGAAGATATCGAAGGGGAGGCAAGAGAGTCTGGTGTCGATTTTTACGTGATCAAGACCGGTGACCCGTCCCAGGTCTTCTCAGTTCTGAATGAAAAGATACAACAGGCCATTGCCCGGTATACAACCGTTCAGGCAGTCATGAAGAACCAGGTGAAAGATTCCGTGCCATCTTCATTTCTCTAAAAACGCACCCTATGGGGAGAAGGTGATTGGTATACTCTGCCGGGAAGTTCCACGGACACAGGAAAAACTCCCAATCCTTGGATTCGGGTGTATGCGGTTTGTTGAAAAGAATGGTTCCATCGACGAGGAACGGTCAAAAGCCCTGCTTCGGTATGCAATAGACAAAGGTGTTACCCATCTTGACACCGCCTGGATGTACCATCATGGACAGTCGGAATCATTTCTTGGCAGGGCCCTTGCCGACGGGTACCGGGAGAAGGTTACCCTTTCAACAAAACTCCCTCACTGGCTGGTAAAATCAAGGGAGGACATGGATTTCTTTTTAAATACCCAGCTCAACCGGCTCAATACGAATTATATCGACTATTACCTCATCCATTCTATAGGCCGAACGAGCTGGGACCGGATGAAGGCATGCGGGGTTATGGAGTTCCTTGATACGGCAAAGGCAGACGGACGGATAAAACATACCGGTTTTTCATTCCATGAGGATACCAGGACATTTAAAGAGATTGTGGATGCATACCCCTGGGACTGCTGCCTGATTCAGTACAATATCATCGATGAGTTCAGTCAGGCAGGGCGGGAGGGCCTGACATATGCAGCACAAAAGGGCCTGGCAGTCTTTATCATGGAACCCCTGCGTGGCGGAAAACTTGCAAAAAATCCTCCCGGTGAGATTGCACATATATGGGAGCAGGCTCCGGTGAAGCGGACTATGGCAGAATGGGCGCTCCGGTGGCTCTGGGATCAGCCTGAGGTCACCATGGTCCTGTCAGGGATGAATGATTTTGCACAGGTGGATGAGAACTGCCGGACTGCAGAGACCGCGTATCCGGGGAGTCTGACTGCAGAGGAGCAGGCGATCATCAGAAGGGTAAGCGATACCTGGCACTCATTGATGAAAGTGCCCTGCACCGGATGTCAGTACTGCATGCCCTGTCCGTTCGGGGTGAATATTCCCTCCTGCTTTGAGATGTATAACAATCTCTTTCTGTTCGGGGATACCTGGCGAACCAATGCTGTGTATGCCGCCCGTCTGGGAGGAGTTATGAGCGGATATTCGGTTGCATCTGCCTGTGTCGGGTGCGGGTCATGTCTTTCTGCCTGTCCGCAGGGGATAAATATCCCAAAGAGACTTAAAGAGGTATCAGACCGGCTTGAAGGTCCGTTCTTTCAGGTGCTTGTCCTGGGAGCAAAGATCGCCCTTCCCATTATGCGACGGTTCGCCTTTTTGAAAAACAGTACATGGATGAAGGAATGATACCCGGGTAAAAAGCATTCCTATTAATTCTTCGAGTACTGCTCTAACTGGCCTGAATTATGGGCATTTTCCAAGGTATTCAGGATGGATTCTGCAAGGGCCTGTGCTGCAGCATGGGATTTATAACCCGTATGGCCCCGTGAAGAGATCATACGAAAAGCCACTATATTCTCCAACTGTCTTTATAAGATTATCAAGATCAAGATGGGGAAATTTTATCCTGATTCTTCTATCTGACAGGGGTATCAAGGTCCGATGCTTCAATAACCATGAGATAAACCGGGCATACTCTTCAGTAGGGTCCGGAGGGCGGGGATCTTTCATGATTCTAAGAAATTCTGAATAATGTATGCACGGGTGTATAAGAATATAAAGGATTATACCCAAGTAGGTACTTGTTGATAACATATCCGTTCAGGGGAGTCAGCCGGCAGACTCTGCTGAATTACCACGTGAATTTCAAATGATGAGAGGAAATGCCGGGTTTTTCGGTGGGGATGGAGCGCTTCGGAAGGAGTATGTCCATACCGGTTTCATGCAGACAGGTGGTTTAGATGGTTCTGGCAGCAACACAAACGGCAGGGGTAACAACAAATGAGCATGGAAACGAGGAGGTACAGGTCGTCGAGTTCATCATCGGTGACGACAAGTTTGCAGTCAACCTCTTTGATGTCAAGGAGATTGTCGAAGCATCCAAGATAACTCCACTCCCTCATGCACCGGCATATATCAGGGGAATTATCGACCTTAGGGGTGAGATCACAACCATAGTGGACCTTCGCCAGCTCCTGAAGATTACCAAAGGAAAATCAGGAGATACAGAAGACCTCCGGTTCATTGTTCTTGATGAGTCGGTCACCGACGGGAAGACCGGTGTCGTGGTGGATGAAGTCACCTCGGTTCTGACCGTGAATGTGGCCGATATCGATCAGACCTCTCATGGGGCCGGTGAAGACTCCCATATCCTTGGCGTTATTAAGAAGGATGTTGGTGAGAAAGGAGAGAGTAAGAAAGAACTGGTCATCTGGATTGATATGAGCGGGCTTATCAGGGAAGCGGGTGGGATTTCCCAGTCCTGATCCTGAAATCACTCACCTATTTTCATCTTTTTTACAATATTTTCTGCTGCGAGTGCCCCGGTGGAGAACGCAGCCTGCAGGTTATACCCTCCACAGTCCCCGTCAATATCAAGAACCTCGCCGATGCAGTACAGACCTGGTACGATACGGGACTCCATGCTCTCTTTTTTCACCTCATCAAGAGACACTCCTCCCCGTGAGACCATGGCTTCATTCTCTCCGCCTAATTTCATCTCCTTGACCGGGTATTCAAGCAGCAGGGGTATTAACCGGTTCCTCATCTCCTTTGGAAATTGCGCACAGGTCATATCAGGGGGAACTTCTGCCAGTTCCATGGAAAATCTCACAAACCGTTCAGGAAGCGGAAGGCTGGCAAGGATAGTCTTTACCTGTTTCACCCCGCCTGATGAGAAACGGGAGATCAGGTCCTCCCTGGCGGAATTGATATTTGTATACTGAATGAATGAGACCCGGAGTTCATCTCCGGTTCTGATATACCGGGACATATCAAGAATTCCAGGGCCTGAAAAGCCGGTGTGGGTGATGAGAAGATCTCCTCGTGCTTCATGCACCTTCTTCTTCTCCCGGTACAACGTGAGCGGCACCTCTGAGAAGGACATCCCGGAAAGGTCCCTGAAGGGAAAATTCGGAATATGAATCGGTGTCAGAGCAGGACCTGGTTCTGCAATCGTATGCCCGAGAGCCTGTGCAAGGGTATATCCGTCGCCGGTGGATCCCGTTGCAGGATAGGTATATCCCCCGGTTGCGAGCACAACTCCTGCACTATGATACGTATCTCCTCTGGTGATAACCGTAAATCCGGAGGTGTCATGACTGAGGGTACACACCGGCTCGCCGGTATGGATGCTGACCCCTGCCTCATTCGCTTCTTTGAGCAGGACACTCAGGATATCCCGTGCCTTTCCTGATTCCGGGAAGTACTTGCCATTCCCATCATCACGAAACGGCACTCCCCGGTCCTGGAAAAAACTGATGAGCGTATCATTTGAGAAATGCATCAGGGCAGGTCTGATAAACCTTCCATGATCCCCGTAATGGGAGATGAATTCAGATATCGGTCCGGTATGGGTGAGGTTACACTGACCTGAACCTGAGAGGAGCAGTTTTCTCCCGCAGGATGGCATCTTTTCGAGGAGAAGGGTCTTGCACCCCCCTTTTCCTAAAAGGAGAGAGCAGAAAAGACCTGCTGGCCCTCCGCCGATAACGATGACGGCATACTCTTTCATACACGTTCCTTGGAAAAAAGGGGCATTATATCAGGATGAGCGGTGAACCACTGCATTTTTTAAAAAACCAGGGTTTGGGATTATATCTCCCCGAATTTGAAGTTATCAAAGGCGACATGGACCGGCTGCTCTTTGATAAATCCCTGTTCTGCAAGGCGGGATACAAAGAACCCGATGTCCCCGTGGGTACGTGACGTATCTGCTATGGACCTGACCATCTTTCCGTTGATATAAAAGCTCAGTGTATTTCCTTCAGCCTTGATCCCGAGCCGGTTTGTCTCATACCCCTTATTCAGAATATAGGTCTCGGTCAGGGGAATCATCTCATACACCTTTCCGTCCATATGTTTCCTGACCGTGAACCAGCCACGGCCATTGATTCCGAATGAGTAGTAGTTCCCGGACTCAAAGCGGAATATCATCCCGTACTGGCCGGTGAGCGGACCAGAATCAAGCCGTGCTTCCACCTCTGCAACGAAATCTGTGACATCCTTTCCAAGAAGGGCACGGTCGGAGAGGTCTTCTCCCTTCTGGATCATATGATACTCTCCCCCGGAGTAATACTTCAGGAACGTATCACTCTCATACGATCCCCACCCGCTCTCTTTATCTGAAAAGTTGTCAAACTGGGTGTATCCGGTCCCTGACTGAACATCTGGTGTCGGCTTTGGAGTCTCGATTATTTCCTTGGTCACTTCAGGCGTAATTTTTGGAACCTGGACTGGTGTCTGGTCAGGAGGGGCGGATGGCAGAAAGAACAATGCCAGGATAAGGATGATTCCCACGCCGATTATCCCTGCAAGAAAAGCCATATCCCGGTTAGCCGGCAGGGGAATCTGCATCCGTTTTCTTCCGGCAGGCTCTTTGAAGTCTCCTTCCGGTTCCAGTACCGGTCCTTTCAGTGGTTTTGCTTTTGGTTGTGGTTGTGGTTGTGGTTGAGGCTCTGGTTCTGGTTTTGCTTTTGGTTTCGGCTTTTCAGGGATGATATCATCTGAGAAGAGATCATCGTACGGTGATATCGGTTCTACGTGTGGTGCAGGTTCATCATCTATCGGCATGGCACAATATGCACAGATCCGGGCATCCGGTCTGTTCTCTTTTCCACATGACGGGCAGGATACCTTCTTCATTCTCTCACTCCGATAATGCCCGGTGTTGCGGCATTCTGCATAAATGGCAGGTCAATGGTTCTTCCCTTTCCTATGGCAAGGCGGGCTGCTGCAAGATCGGTAATAGACAGCCCGGTTGAGTCAAAAACCGTGACGGTGCCGGGGGATGGTTTTGGGATCGCCCCGGTCAGCACCCTGCCAAGAGTCCCCGTGATCTCCGATGGGGAATAGAGTCCCAGACTGATTGGCACATTCACCTCTCCGGAATGGACAGCCTGGTCCATGTCATCTACAAACACATCCGCCCTCTTCAGTATGGCGGGGTCAAGTTCCTGTTTTCCGGGAGCATCAGCCCCCATGGCATTGATATGGGCTCCGTCAGCGATCCATGCATCGTGAATAAGGGGAGTCTTTGAGGGGGTTACGGTCAGAAGGACATCAGCCCCTGCAGCAGACTCGATATCGGTGGATCGTATGGGGAGATGGGAGTTGCGCTGCACAAACTCATCTGCATGAGAGGCAGACCGTGACCATACCAGCACCTCCTCAGGCTCAAAGACCTGGGAGAGGGCTAAAAGACCGGATTCTGCCTGTCTGCCTGATCCAATAATCCCAAGAGTCCCTGATGTTTTGTGAGCCAGAGCTCTGGTTGCCACCGCTGCACAAGCTCCGGTCCGAAGGTCGGTGAGCGTGGTTGCATTCAGAACCGCAACGGGCGTTCCGGTCGGAGGGTCCAGAAGAATGGTGACCGCCATGACGGTTGGCAGCCCGGCCTTCCGGTTTTCCGGGTGGACATTCACAATCTTTACCCCTGCAGTCTCAAGGGAGGGGATATAGGAAGGCATTGTTCTGAAATCACCCCCCGGAAGATTTACATAGACCTTCGGGGGCATAATGCTCCTTCCCGCACCGTGATCCAAGAATGCAGATTCAACTGCAGATATCAGATCACTCATCTCTATCACCTCTTCTGGCGCCGGATAGTACTGCATATCGATTATTTCTCCTCTTTCTGCCCTTTTGTCCGGAGTATCCGGATATGTTCTGGTATGGCAGGCCTGCATGAGGGTCAGGATTTCCTTCTTAGTATGCTCCTATGATTGGTTATCTTTTCTCCAGCATCAGTCTGATGAGTGGAATGGCTACATCAGATTCAACATGGGTGTCTGAAAAGTATGCCGTATTGGCAAGGACAACAACACCAATCCCCATATCCTTCACAAATGCAATATCGGCCATGAACCGGTTGGTCTCTCCGGCCTTGAGGTGGACTCTTGGTATGCCTTCGGTCTCAAAGGTATCCCAGAAGAGTGACTGCCAGAGTTCCACCTCTTCAGTGGATCTGATGGTTCGTGGCTCATGCGACCGGTTGACCGCTTCCTTCAGTCCGTCCGGCACATCCAGAAATCCCAGCTGCAGGGCAAGGTAGACGGCCATATCATCCGCATCAGATATCATTCCCGCCGTCGGTGTCCAGAACTCATTGTACCTGATGACCATCCCTTCGTCATGATTTGGGGCATATCCCCGGTAGCCGACCGCAGAACGTTCGAGAAGGTCAGACCTCCATCCAGCTCCCGTGCTGTTCATGCCAAGAGGATCAAGGATACGCTCTTTTACGAGCTCAGGGTAGGTCCGGTTCTGCACCCTGGCAACGATATCTCCTGCGATGGCCGTTCCGGCATTTGAGTACTCCCATGCCTCACCAGGAGAACGGGTCAGAGTCAGGTTGCTGATCCAGGCATACACCAGATCGGCGGGTATCTCCTCATACCCCCTGAAGGTTGATTCAGCCTGTGTTTCGATTGGGTCACTCTCCTTCTGGTACCGGTAAAAATCATCCGGCACATTGGGGAGTGCTGAGGTGTGGGTTGCAAGATCAGAGAGGGTTATCTCCCTGCCCTGCCATGAGGGAACGGTCACCCCCTCCGGAACATAGGTCTGTATGGGGAGAGACAGGTTTACCATCCCCCGAAGCTCTGCATCGGCGAGCAGAAGACCGGTGAAGGTCTTTGAAACGGATCCAACCTCAAAGGTAGTGCGGTTATCAGGGGGCAGACCCATCGTCCGGTCAGCATCTCCAAAGGTATAGAGTGCGGATCCGTTCCGGTCCTCAAGGATGATGACAAGGCATGGATATGTACCGTTCCTGACAAGCGGCTGTGCAACCGACGCAACCTCCTCAGCGGAGAGTATTGAGAATTTACCCGGAGCACTTATCCGCCATTCTTCCGGACTCATCATTCCTGCAACCGGAAGGCAGAGCAGAAGGAGGAACAGAAGTAAAATCACCGCCCAGCCAGTTTTATTCAGATTTCGTATCATACCGCTTTCTCCTTTTTCCAGATGATATACGAATAGACGACAAGATATATGGTTCCTATGATGACCGGAAGAAGAATGAAGAGATATGCATACTCCGGCACCAGGATCCCAAGCAGGCAGAGAAGAGCGACGATGAGAAATACCCGGAACCCTCGTTCATGGGTCGCCTTCCATACTGCATCACTCTCCATGGTCCAGGGTGTCCGTATCCCGGCAAACCAGTTTGGTTTTACCTGACGGATAAAAAATGCTATTCCTCCCATAAGGATCGCAAACAACACAGAAATTACCTGGTTCATCGGAACTTCTATTCCAAGAGCCCAGAGTATGGTGATGAGAAAGAGCAGGAAGAAGAAGATATTGAGGAGCAGAATAAGTCCGTCATATGCTCCCTGAAATTCCCGGTAGGCTTCCCATCTGGGATCATACCGGGGAAGAATTATCATAAGCAGGGTTATCCCCACCATCAGGGCCGGGATGAGGATGGTACCTGGAAAAACCGGCATTGTCCCGTCCACTTCACCCTGAATATTCCAGTGGGTAGGAATTTCGTCCGGAAGGGCGGGGAAAACAATGAATACAATTCCAAAGGTCAGGAGAATGAGGATTATTGTGAGTATCCGAAGCAACTGCATACTCGTATATATGCGTTAGAACATAGGTTCTTTTCTATTCTCATACTGATCCCT
>NZ_JAIWNS010000040.1 GCF_020216685.1 Methanospirillum hungatei
GAAGAGGACATAGAGGTGTTCATCAAGAAACTCCCCATTCTTCCAGATTGCTTTTTGATGTACTGCTTCGCGTTCAAATCCACATTTTTCAAGGACCCTCATGGATGCACGATTTGTATGAAACACTCCTGCCTGAATCCTGACAATCTCCAATGTTGCAAAGACGGCCGGTACAAATGCCCTGACTGCATCGGTGACGATACCTCTTCCCTGATACTTTGGTGACAACCAGTACCCGATCTCTGCTGTTCTTCTGTACACATCCGAAAGCGGGTGAATGCCGATTCCACCGACTGCCTCCCCTTCAACCTCAATTGCAAGCATGATGGCGGTATGATCATCCTGTGCCATGGCGATGAACCGGTCTGCATCATCTTTTGTGTAGGGTGAGGGAAACCCGTCCCGCATGTATCGTGCAATACCCGGACTATTTGCATGAATCGTGAGCGAGCGGGCATCACTGACCTTCCATGGCCGAAGGACACCGGCTCGGGTACTGATATGCATGAACAACGTCTCCATTCACCGAGAGAGGCCTTCTGCTCATTCTCAAAGCAGCGCTCTGCGGATTACCACACAGAAGTTTTTCTTCTTCGCTCTCAAATATTGAACGATGAACAAACCGGAACAACCGGTTGGGAGATCTCCATGAATTTCAAATTGATACCAAGTAATTTTCATTTCTCTGCCAGATACTTATGTCTGTTCTGCATTGTGGGAGTAATTCTGCTCGCAGGGTACAATCCGGTATCCGGCGCAGAGGCCCCTGATATTACCAGTCTATCCCCTGACACCGTGCATGCAGGATTCTCCCACCAGGTCACCCTGACCGGACAGGGTTTTTCAGAGGACATGACCATTCGTTTTGCGAAGGATGATTCTGTCCTGAACGTAACGGACGTGAAAAACCTCTCAAATACATCAGTAACTTTTCGGGTCATCGTCCCGGCTGATGCTGATCCCGGGCTGTATCAGATGACGCTTCAGTCACCATCACTGGGAGAGCACCGGTATAACCAGGTATTTCATGTCCAGCCACCGGCAGCACCGGAGATTGTGAATATTTCTCCCTCTTCTGCAATGGCAGGATCATCTGTTCCACTCCGGATAACCGGGAGATATTTCCGCTCAGGCTGTACGGTCCGCCTCAATAAGGATACCCGGGAGATACTCCTTACCAATCTGTCAGTGAGGTATGACCAGATATCCGGAGAACTCATCCTCCCGACAGATACACGACCCGGATCCTGGAACCTGTCTGTAACCAACGCAGACGGGCAGGAAACCGTCAGTTCAGAAGGATTTACCGTCATCGCTCTCCCAGAGCCTCATATCCTTGCCATCACGCCTGACCAGGGTGGCATGGATGTCCCGGTGCAGGTAGCGGTGACCGGCAGCAATTTCCTGAAAGGGGCCACCTTTTCCTTATCAAGAAATGATCTCATCGTGCAGGGAACAGACCCCGTTGTTGATTCACCTGGTCGTATCATCGGTACCGTGAAGGTTCCAGCCAAGTATCATGAGGGCCTGTGGGACCTTACCGTTACGAATCCTGATGGACAGTCTGCTAAAAAGACCAATGCATATCTGAGTGGAGAGCCATATGCTCCCTTTAACCTGCAGATAACTCCGGTCTGGGGAATCCAGGGCACAGAACGTCATGTCACCATCAGGGGGATGTCATTCCTTGAAGGGGATCGGGTCACGTTGCAACGGGGAGAAAAGACCATATCTGCAAAGAATGTCACCATCGTTTCACCAACCCAGATCACCTGTACCATCCCCATTCCGGAGAATGCTCCGCAGGGGGCCTGGGACGTGGTTGTGACAAGCCGGTATAACAAGAGTGATATCCTCAAAGGCGGGTTCTCCATCTATACGAAAACATCCCTTCTCCTGTCCGGAATAGAGCCGGCTACCGGGGAACAGGGGCAGTATCTTACCGCAACCATACTTGGAAATAACCTTGCAAACGGGTCATCCGTCATGCTGTCCACCAGCGGAGAGGACCAGATCCAAAGTGAATCAACCGCATTAGTCCGTCCTGATGAACTGAAGGCCTGGTTCCATATCCCGTCAGATGCCATGCCTGATCTGTATGATCTGACGGTCATATTCCCGTCTGGTCAGAAACTGGTAAAACCCGGAGCGTTCAGGGTTCTCTATAATAACACCCCGGTCATCGAGTCAATTGAACCTGACCGGGCTCAGGTTGGAACTGAGGATCTGAAGATCACCGTAACAGGGAAAAATTTCGGGGATGGAGAGTATCTGAACCTGAATCTTACCCATAATGCCACGACGATACCGGTATCTGGTGCAATGTCATACAAAGGAACCAGGATCACCGGATATCTGACCATTCCAAACGGAACCTGGACCGGGTGGTATGATCTGGATGTTACCAGGGATGCCGGCCGGGGGAGAAGTGCAACAAAAGCAGAGATGTTCAGGGTTTTGTAAGGTGGCCGCCTTGGTGGCATATATGGGCCCCCCATTTTTGTGGCAGACCATGAGACGATGAATTCAGCTGCCGGTCTGATCGCTCACGCTTTGGTTGTCAGGCTCCTCCCCTCATTGTGAGAAAACCGGTATATCCCTTTTGGCACAATGATCTCAAAGAGTGCACCGTTCTGATACTCCCCGGTTTCTCGAATGGTGATGTGGGTGATGGATAATATCTCCCTGACCAAAAACATCCCAAGACCAGAGTTCTTCCCATACCCCTTCTCAAAAATCAGGACCTTTTCATCGGTTGGAATCCCTATCCCGTCATCAGCGTACCTGATAATCAGGGCATCATCCTGGATGACAAAGGAACAGCAGATCCTGGTAACCCCTTCACCATGCCGGATTGAGTTATCCATAAGATTATAAAAGACCTTTCTGATGAGCGGGTCTGCGTAAACCTGGATTCCTTCAAGGGAAATAGAAAGAGAGATGTCTTTTATGATCAACTCTTTTGATACATTCAGGATGATGTCTGCTATATCATTCCACTCAGGTTTATTCAGCCCGATATCCTGGTAGGTCCGGGTAAATTCAATCTGCTTTTTAATCGCGGTAATTGCTCCTTTCCCCATATTAACATACTCTGTAGCTTCCGAATCATCCCCCACTGCTTCGGCGATGAGCATCATAAGCCCCTGGAGCATGGTAATCTTATTCAGGATGTCATGTCTGGTGATACTGGAGAGGAGATTTAACTTTTTCACCGCTTCTTGTACTGCCTCCTCAGCCTGATGCCGTTCGGTTACATCAATCAGTGTCTCAACAGCACCAGATATCTCTCCCTGGTCATTTTTATATGGGGCCGCAGGATATACAGCCATATTCCGTTCTCTTTCATCTCCGGATAAAACCTCGTCATCTCATATGCCCCGTCGACAAGGTCAGACGGATGACAACTGTCACCATACAGTTCATTCAGAACCTTATAGTTCCGGTCAAGAAGAACATCTACAAGAAGCGGTCGTTCAGTCGGGAAAAATGCTTTCCAATGGTTTTTCGTCCCGATCATCTCTGATGCTGGAATCCCTGAAAACTTCTCAAGAGCCCGGTTCCAGGAGATGACGGTGTGATTGTGATCGATAACGAACTGAAATGCCGGAGAACTCTGAAGGATTGCAGAAAGCCGTGATTCACTCTCCCGAAGCGCCTGTTCAGATATCGCCAGTTTTCTGTTCTCCTCATCCTTTCTCCTGTTAATGGTGATAAATGACAGGAATATGGCGACAATGAGTAAAGTTCCGACCAGAGGAGGAAGGCCGGTGTACAGAGTGATCGCCGTCCAGTTCCCCGCGTCGATATCAATCCCGAAAACGCCGATAATTGTGCCGGTTTTAGGATCCTGAATCGGTAACAGGCCGCTGATCCAGGTTCCCCACCGGTCGGTTGTCGGGCCTACTATCCCGGTCTTTCCGGTGGTAAATAACTCACGAACCTGGTCAGAGACTTCAGTATAATCCTGTCCAGGCGGGGAGTACCCCTCACTTCCGGGTGGTTCGGAGTCAACATAAAAAAACACCCCTCCGTCATCCCGCTGCCCCATAATATAGACAAACCTGCTGAGCGGTTCTGCAGCCTTGATACTGACCATCTTCTCTTTCATTGAGATATAAGCGGGATTGGTCAGATCGGCATCTGAACCGTCAAAGGTCCTGATAGTGTCAAAGTCAATTCCTGCTGCAGCAAGTCTGGTTTCTGTGAGGATCTGCTCCCGAAGCTGGGCATCCTTGTGGTACATGAAGGCGAGAGTCACGCATCCACCGATACCTATGATGACTGCAAGTATGATGATGACTCGCAGATCAATCCGGGATATCATGATGCCACCTGGTATGTATGATATTCCACGTGGGATGATATATACCTGCATGTCCTAAGGAAACACATGGATTGTGGTCTGTACATCATTACTGATGAGATTCTGGCTCCAGGCTGCTCTCATATACAGATTGCGAAAGAATCTCTCTCCGGCGGTGCAAAAATCATCCAGCTCCGCGATAAGCGAAGAAATGCAGCAGAACTCTTTGCTATTGCGCAGGAGATCCGATCGTTATGCACGCAGTATCATGCCCGGTTCATCGTGAATGACCGACTGGACATTGCGCTTGCAGTACGGGCGGATGGCGTCCACCTCGGTCAGGATGATCTCCCCCTCTCTGCAGCCCGCTTCCTGGCTCCCCGTCCCTTCATCATCGGGGTATCGGTGGGGAACGTGGAGGAAGCAGTCCTGGCTGAAAAGGGCGGGGCAGATTATCTCGGGGTAGGCCCGGTATATCCGACCGGAACAAAGGCAGATGCCGGACCGGCAGTGGGCCCTGAACTGATTCGGAGCATCAGGGAGCGGGTAGCGATTCCCATCATTGCCATCGGGGGGATCAATCTTTCAAATGCAGGCGAGGTCCTTGCTGCCGGTGCTGACGGGATTGCGGTCATTTCTGCGGTGATTTGCAGCCCGGATATCGCCGCCGCTTCCAGAAAGTTTGCAGACCTCATGATGCATTCATAGACTCTCCCCGATCTCACCATACATTCTGGTGCACAAAACGTAGAAATAGTTCAAATGAGACGCAGTACGGATATGACGCTTGATGAAATCACCATTAGCAGGGCAATCGTAGCCGAGCATCTCAATACCCTCATTGAGTACATGGAGATGGATGTTGCCGTGATCGGGGCCGGTCCGTCAGGTCTTGTCTGTGCTGCCCTCATCGCAGAAAAGGGGCTCAAAGTTGGTCTGATTGAGAAGAAGTTGTCCATCGGCGGCGGGATGTGGGGAGGAGGAATGATGTTTCCCCGTATCGTGGTCCAGCAGGAGGCAAAAAGGCTCCTTGACCGGTTTGGTATCAGATCATCAGAATTTGCTCCCGGGTACTACACGGCCAGGTCAGTGGAAGCGGTCACCAAACTCGCCGCCGCAGCATCAGATGCAGGGGTTGAATTCTTCAACCTGACGACGGTTGAGGATGTCATGGTCAAGGGAGACGGTACGCTGTCAGGTCTCGTGATCAACTGGCAACCGGTGGAAGCGACCGGACTTCATGTGGATCCGCTCACCATCGGGTGTACAATTACTGTTGATGCAACCGGTCATGATGCGGTGATAGCCCGCCAGGTCTCGAAAAAGTGTGGAAGACCAGAGATTAAGGGAGAAGGGACGATGTGGGCCGATAATGCAGAGTCTGCCGTGGTCGCTCATACCAAAGAGGTATTTCCCGGTCTTTTCGTATGTGGGATGGCGGCAAATGCGGTCTTTGGCGGTCACCGGATGGGTCCGGTCTTTGGCGGAATGCTCCTCTCCGGTGAAGCGGCAGCAGAAAAGATCATCTCCCGCTTTTAAAGTATCAGTCCTTCCTTTCAAACGGATTACATGAGTCAAATATGCAGTCAATCTCAACCACATATGGTTTTATATCCAGAACCGGGGACCCATCCAGAGCCTCAAGGCCGGTAACCGTGATGATCCCCTGTTCTATCTCTTCTCTCTCTTCTATCCTTCCGATTGAGAGTGCAATCGGGTTTGGCCGTGCAGGTGACCGGATGGTAAACACAGGTCGTGGTTCATCCCAGTCTGGCCGTTTTGCAAAGAGAATATCCCGTTCTGCCCGATCCATCCAGTATAACACCCAGATATGGGATATCCCCTCCATGGTCCCAAGACCGGGGACGAACTGAGGATAGATCTCGATTTTCATCGGTTCAGAGCAGGATCGCCCCTGTCGTGGTGCTGATCCCCGGCCGGTAAATGGTGAATGGATAACACCGATTGGTTCCAGTTCTATCATGGTTTTCTCTCCTGTATCTCTGTGTATGGAATCATGATCACCAGAACGGATTTAACACCAGTATCATCCCGTTCAGGAGGGTTGCAAATACGGTCCAGCAGAGGTATGGGACCAGGAGCCAGACTGCCATTCGCGAGACCTGTCTGAAATGATGCATGGTCAAAAGGATCAGGAGGATAAGACCTGCTATGACGATAAAGCCCCCGGCTACTGACTGCATTCCAAAGAAGACTACCGACCAGAGCAGATTGACGCCAAGCTGGAGAAGAAACCAGACCGTTGCAATCTTCACGGTTCGCCTTTCAAACCCGTGTTTGAGAACAAGCCACCATGCCAGTCCCATCAGAATGTACAGCATGGTCCAGACAGGACCAAACACAAAGTCCGGGGGGCTGAACCAGGGTTTTTGTAACGTCAGGTACCAGCCGGTTATACTGGCCATGGTAAATGAGGATCCGAAAAATCCGATGATGAGAGGAAGAGCAATGCAGAAGATGAAGAGGAGAGCCATGACTATCGGGCGGAGTCTCATGATAGTATGATATCAGTCTTTTATATGTTGAATATGGCGGTCGGGATACCGGAACTTCCGATACCTACTTAAACTCTCATATCATGTATTACTATCACTGGCAGGATTCAGAGGAATTTTTGTCACACCGACTAGTGCGAACGTATTGCCCTAAAATTTGTAAAATAACCCTGACAGGTTTTTCGTGATGTTTTTGCACTTTTTACCGGAGATGGTCAGATAACAGAATTAGATCTACAACCAGATATTGCATCGAATTCACAAACACCCGGAGAAGCAGATAGTGAGACCATCAGGGTCCGTCTGCCCAATAGCAGGAAAGGAGAGCAGTTCGCCTATGCTGAACTGATGCTTGGCTCGTTTCATATACGAGTACGGTGTTCTGATGGCGTGACCAGGCTTGGCAGAATCAAAGGGAAGATGAAACGCCGTGCCTGGATTCGTGAAGGTGATGTCATTATCATTACACCCTGGTCATTCCAGGATGAAAAGTGCGATATCTCATACCGGTATACCCCTCCTCAGCGTGACTGGCTGAGACGGAACAAGTATATCTAATATTCTCTCACGATTTTTTCTCATTTTTGCTATCGTTTGGTATCATCAGCCGGGATGGAGCAAAGGTATTTAATCTTATAAAAAAAGGGTAAAGTATGTCTCCACGGGTTATTGATCCAGCTCCTGCCCGGAGATACCGGGAGAAGCAAGGCAGAATAAGTAAGGACCGGGCGCGTTATCTGGAGACGCTCCGTCATCATCCCATGGCAACGCCCTATCCGCATCCTGCACGAAAAGCCTGGAGGAAACGCTCCGAACCTGGGCCATGGCATATGACTCACAGTCATCCTCATCAGGAAGAACTCGGCCCTCACACCAACCAGCCCGGCCCGATCCGGTTTCCGGTGGCTATTACCCTGAAGGGAAAACGAGCGTAAGAACATACGAATTTAATCTTTTTTGCGGTCAGGAGAAGGTATGGACAGGTCCATGACTGATACTCTTTTTTCCGAGATAGAATCTGCCATGGTCAGGATTGCTCCCCATGTGATCAGAACGCCACTTATCTATTCATCAACCTTCTCCAGGATGACCGGTGCCCATGTGTATCTCAAACTTGAAACCTTGCAAAAGGCCGGTTCATTTAAGATCCGGGGAGCGATGAACAAGATACTCCTCCATGCACACGGAGCAGGACGTACAGGGGTGGTGACGGCATCGGCAGGCAATCATGCACAGGGTGTGTCTGTGGCGGCACGTATCGCAGAGGTTCCGGCAACCGTCATCATGCCGTTCTGGTCATCCCTCTCGAAACAGGAGGCATCGCGAGGATATGGGGCAGATGTTCGTCTGTACGGGAAGACCCTTGAAGAGTCGATGGAGCGAGCACGGGAACTGGCAGACACAGGGATGTTATTTGTCCACCCCTTTGATGATCCGGAGATCATTGCGGGTCAGGGGACGATTGGACTTGAGATCTGCGATGCCCTCCCCTCCCCTGACATCCTCGTAATTCCGGTCGGCGGCGGGGGTCTGATCTCCGGGATCAGTGTGGCGGTGAAAAACAAAGTCCCATCCTGCAGGATCATCGGAGTTCAGTCACAGGCATGCCCTTCGGCGTACCAATCAAAATACGGGAGAGGTGAGATTCGTGATAAAACCGGATGGACGCTGGCTGATGGTATCCGGGTAACCAGAACCGGTACACATACATTCCCTTTTATTCGTGACATGGTAGACCAGATAGTACTTGTTGATGACACAGAGATATCAGATGCCATGCTGTGGCTGCTTGAGCGAAAGAAGATCATAGCCGAAGGGGCCGGGGCGACACCACTTGCCGCACTGCTGTCACAGAAATTTTCATTTGTTCCCGGCAGCACGATTGTTCTTGTCATCAGTGGAGGAAATATCGACAGCCATCAGTTGTCACGGGTGATTCGTCAGGCCCTTGCCAGAAGGGGGAGACTGATGCGGCTCAGTCTTGTTATCGAGGATCAACCCGGTTCACTTGCTGAGGTACTGGCAATAATCGCACGGGAAGGGGGGAATATCCTGAAGATCAGCCATAGTGAATGGGATATTGAACTGCCGGTTCACGAAAAGAGGATATGGATAGAGGTGGAAACACGGGGACATTCTCACATTACAACGATAGAAAAAGCCCTGTGTTCTGTAGGTATTTACCCGTCCGGCTTTTCTGAAGGTTTGAAAGTATCAGAAGACTGCAGATCCCGTTCAGACTGACAGTGCCATCCGGATCGCAAGGAGTATAAGCATGCCAATAAAGAGTGTCTGTAACTTCTTCTCAGGCATGGTTCTTCCGGTTTTTACACCAAGTCTGACGGCAGGAATTGAAGTTAAGGCCAGAATCAGGACAAACAGGATGTTTACATACCCGATTGAGAAGGGAAACAGTCCCTCTGCTCCAAAACCCAGCACAATATAGGATGCCACGGTTCCTGACGCAATGAGGACCATTGCAGTAAGTGATATCCCAATCGATTTGTGGATATTCATGCCCAGAATGGATGTGAGCACCGGTGTCAGGATAACACCACCCCCGATACCAAAAAGACCGGATGCAACCCCGACTCCTATCCCAAGGATGAGAAGGATGCCATCCGTCTCTTTGATAGTATATGCACTCAGATATCTGCATTGTTTGACGATCATCCATACGGCCATGAAGATCAAAAACCCTGAGAATGCGAGGATATGAATCTGACTGGGAATCAGAACCGAAAGAGTACTTCCTGCCATTGATCCCAGTATCCCTCCCATGCCCAGGAGAAGGGCCGGCCACCAGGTGAACGATCTCCCGCTGTAATTTTTTATCGCACCTGCGATTGCAGTCGGGAGAATGACGGCCGCAGAGGTAGCAACAGCAATGGCCATGGCATTATCACCATACCCAAGGTCGCTTAAGAGAAAAAACATGACCGGGACCATCACGACCCCGCCCCCGATACCAAAAAGACCGGCGAGAAATCCGGCTACAAGGCCACAGAGCAGGAGAATGATGATACTTACGATGAAGAATTCCATGCCATGTCAGATGAGTTCTTCACAATTCTGGTATTTTCGCAGATAATCGCGGACTTCAAACCCATCCATCCCTGGCATCATGAAATCGAGTAAAATGACATCAGGTGGCCGCTCCTGTACCAGCTCCAGGGCA
>NZ_JAIWNS010000041.1 GCF_020216685.1 Methanospirillum hungatei
TGGGGGCCGTCGGTTGAAGTCATAACCTGATAGCCTGACCGGTGGAGGACCTCTGTAATGATAGAGAGATTATTCTTATTGTCATCGACGATGAGAACGAGCACATCTTCGTTTCTGATATATTCCATATTCTCTGTTACTGCCTGGTTGCGCCTGAATAAAACGCACAAAGCCTCTCTGTATGGGAATGAACCGGATCCAAAAGGGATCTCTTCTCTCATATCCAGATCCCCGGATGACTATTTAATGGATTCTATCTGATAGTCTTGTTAGGAGATACTGAGGAAAGGCACATAACGGCGACTACGCCAGGTTTTACTCTCCAGTATGTAATTCATTGAAACTTTTCAAAAATCCCTGCCGGTCTCTTTGTGTTCAGATATCCACCTCTCTCCTCAGATCAGGAGATTTTATCTTGTTCAATGTGAAATATGGACGCTGATATGGCTGTAGATCCGGATGAGAGCCGGTTCGATGAGGGGATATCGCTTATTAAAGCGGGAAAGATAGAAGAAGCGATTGATATCTTTTCTGAACTGGTTGAGAAGGATGAACGGAATCATAAAGCCTGGAATGCGTATGGGGTGGCTTTATCCCAGACAATCCATAAAGAGAGTGCAATTCATTGTTTTGAAAATGCCCTGCAGTTGGATCCTGAGAATAAAATCTATCAGCGAAATCTGAACAGAACAAAAAATCCCTCTCCAAAGAAAACTATCAGAAAAAAGGCTGAACTGACCCCTCATAAGTCCGGGAAGAGATGGATAGCCCCTGCTGTTCTCCTGCTTCTGGCCGGGGTGGCAGTATTGCTCGTATCCGGTCTGGTGCCCGGACTCCCGGTATCAGATCAGGTACGCAGTCTTATTCCTGGATCAGGACCGGGTGAGGAGGTCCCGGTCATCACGCCAGAACCGGTCATCACTCCTGAAGTCACACCTCTCCCAACTCCTGAGCCGACACCGGTACCAACACCTCCGCCTGAACCTGAAACCCTGTTTCATTTCATTGATGTCAGTCAGGGGGATGCAGCCCTGATACAGAGTGAAGGCAAGAACATGCTCATTGATGCCGGTCCGAAGAGCTCAGGTCCGCGCCTTGTTGAGTATCTGAAACGTCAGAACGTGACCTCCCTGGATTATGTTGTCGCCTCTCACCCGTTTGATGATCATATCGGCGGGATGGTTGATGTTCTCAAGGCCTTTGAAGTCAGGACCTATGTCGATAACGGAATGACGCATACTTCTGACCTGTACAAGGACGTCATAAATGCCGTAATATCTGATCAGGCGGTCAGGATGATCGTCACTGCAGGCATGAATATTCCCTTTACCAATACAACAAAAATAGATATTATCGGGCCGCACCGTCTGACAGGTCACCAGGATACTGACTCACTGGTCCTCCGGGTCACCATGAAAAATGTCTCCGTTGTCTTCCCCGGCGATTCATCAGAAGTCCGAGGGTCTGCAACCATACTAAAACTCCCTGACCATGGATCAGATATAGGAATCGGTCCTATTATGAATACCAGACCTGAAGCGGTTGTCATCTCGCTGGCATCCGGCAATCCGTTCGGATATCCCCGTTCTGCAACCCTTGCTGAGATTTTAAAACAGGGTGCACAGGTATTCAGAACGGATGTGAATGGGACCATCGTTATCAGGACCAATGGTGAGAACTGGACCGCAAAAACATCACGCTGATTCGCATTCTTAGTATCGGGGAAAAGACGGGGTTTCGTCCTTTTCCCACCTTATTCTATCCGGTATTTTCCTTCAGGGATCGTCATGGTGAATTGTGCTCCTTTGCCTTCGGTCCCGGTCTCCTCGATGGTAATCCCGGTTATTGCAAGGATCTCCCGTGCAAGGAACAGACCAAGGCCCGTATTCTTCCCGACTTCCCTCGAAAAAATTTGCTTTTTCATAGACGGCGGAATTACCTGGCACCCCTCGTTCATGGTATCATACTGGATGGTAAAGTATGAAACCTTATCTTCTTAGCAGACGATGATTCAAGCTGTGAATGATATGACCAGGCAAATCGGATGGGTATTTCTTACATTTTTCATTCTTCTAATCTGGTGTAATGCATCAGCTGAACCGATTTCCGGATGGCATCCCTCAGCCCGCGATTATTTTACTGTTCCAGGGTCCGGACAGGAAGAAAGCGGAGGAGCCATCCCGATTATCCCGATGCCGGTAGAGAGTCGTATACCACAGAGTGAGAATATTTCCGCGTCATCGGTCGGATATGCATCGGAGGGGGTGAATCTCTCTGCACCAGGACAAGGAGCACGTATCCTGGTCAGGTATAATACCTCTGAAGTGTCTGCCCTTGCAGATGTGGAGATTGAAGGGGTTGCTCTCACGGAGGACCTGAGCTCTAGTCTGTCTGGTCTTGTGCTGTATTCAACCAGGGGGAAGAGTGAGGAAGAAGCAATAACGGCATTGTCAGCCCTTCCCGGGGTTCTCTATGCCGAACCGGATTATATCGTATCCATTGACCGGACTCCGGATGAGCCTGAACTCTGGCGGCAGTGGGGTATTGCAAATACCGGTCAGGTGTACCGGGAGAACACCCCTGCCGGAAAGGCTGGTGCTGATGGAAACGTGCTCAATGCCTGGGATATGACCACCAGTTCAGGAGATGTCATCGTTGCAGTCCTTGATACCGGGATCGACTATACTCATCCTGACCTGACATCAAATATGTGGACCGGCTCTTCAGGAGAACACGGGTTTAATGTCATAACCCAGACACCGGATCCGATGGATGACAACGGGCATGGGACCCATTGTGCCGGGATCATTGGTGCTGTCGGTAATAACAGGGTGGGGGTTTCAGGTATCGCCTGGCAGACAAAACTGATGGCCGTCAAGGCAATCGGAGCGGATGGAAAGGCATACACCTCTGATATCATCAAGGGGATCGAATATGCAACCAAAGCCGGTGCAGATATCATCAGTTGTTCCTTTGGTGGATCTGATAGTTCACAAGGATTATATGATGCAATAGCCGAATCTCCTGCTCTCTTTATATGTGCAGCAGGAAACCAGGGGAAGAATAATGATCAGACACCTCATTACCCGTCATCATTCCAGCTCCCCAATATTATCGGGGTTGCTGCGACCACCTCATCCGATACGCTGGTTTCGACCTCAAATTACGGGACCACGGTTCATCTTGCGGCTCCCGGAGAGGATCTGTACAGCACAGCCCTTTCTGTATCAGGCGGGGCACAATACCGGTACATGACCGGGACTTCACAGGCGACTGCGTTCGTGGCCGGGATGGCATCTCTTGTGATGAGCCGTGACAGCAGTCTCTCAAATGAGGAGATCAGAGCGCTCATGATATCCCATTCAGATGCCGTCCCTGCATTACAGGGGAAAGTCGCCGCACAGGGACGGGTGAACCTTGCTGCTACCCTGGAAAGCCTTTCAGGTGAGGACGCAATTCCCCTGCACCAGGGATGGAACTTTGTATCGGTGCCTCGCCCACTCGCACCAGGAAAAGACACGGCACAGATATTTGGCCAGGTGAGCTCAGGTGGGCATTCTGTCCTCGAATATCAGCATGGAACCGGATGGAAGACCCTGAAGGCGTCAGACCCAATCTCTATCATGACCGGGTACTGGGTGTATTCCACAAAGGATGATTCAGTCCTGCTGCAGTATGCATCATCCCCCGGCGTTGTTAAAAAACAGGTACAGAGTGGCTGGAACACCTGGAGCCTTCCATTAAAAGAAGCAGAGAAGGCAAAGACAGCACTCTCCCCCATTCAGAGCATCTGGAAGTATGTGGTCGGGTATGATGCAACCCTTCAGCAGTATGAAAGCCCTATCCTGAATGGCGGTTCAGGAGACCAGAGTGATGAGAGGCTTTTAAAACCTCATCAGG
Organism: Methanospirillum hungatei; assembly: GCF_020216685.1. Taxonomy (GTDB): domain Archaea; phylum Halobacteriota; class Methanomicrobia; order Methanomicrobiales; family Methanospirillaceae; genus Methanospirillum; species Methanospirillum hungatei_B. The sequence goes on from NZ_JAIWNS010000041.1 coordinate 3,901, forward strand.
GGTACTGGCTCTATAGTGCAGGGGAAGGGGAGATTACCGGATAATATCCCTAATCCTGATAGTTTCTGATAATTAACTCGTTAATATCTCCTCTTTTTTCACCCACGCTGTTGATAAACCGTTTTGCAAGCACCCGTTCAATCAGAAAATCTTTGTACAGATCATCAAAGAAATGGTCGGTTGGATCCTCGTTTCGCGGGTCGGAATTTGAGAGCATCACCTTTGCACCAGTGGTATCCACCGCCAAAAAAAAGTCACAAAGCCTGAGCTGGTCCTGCTCTGAAAAGCCTTCCTGTGAGTAACCGGTAAAGGATGAGGTCTTATTTAATGGCCGATAGGGGGGATCCAGATATACAAAAGAGTTCTTGGTGACATACTCAAGACAGGTGGTAAAGTCACCCTGTAGAATGGTTGTATGGGTGAGGAGGTTTGAAGCCATCAGGAGGTTTTTTTCCTGAACGATAGTGGGGTTTTTATACTTCCCAAACGGAACGTTGAACTCTCCTTTTGAGTTCAGTCTGAAAAGTCCGTTAAAGCAGGTTCTATTCAGAAAGAGTAACTGCGATGCCCGTTGTATGGTATGATCCCCGTATGTGTCATAATCAAATGAGGGTTTCTCCCGGTTTAGATCATCACGGACCTGGTAAAAGAGATTGAGCCTCTCAGCTTCATCTCGGGCATCATATGCCTCCTGCAATTCCTGAAGGAGCCTGATGAGGGTATTGACATCCTGTTTTACAACCTTCCAGGTCAGGATCAACTCACTATTGACATCACAGATGACCGCTTCTTTGATCGGATAGAGCTGGGCTATATAAAAAAAGACTGCTCCCCCACCAACAAACGGCTCAACATACCGAGAGAGATCACCAGTCTCCAGTGTTTTTGGAAACCGCGGATCAAATTCATAGAGGAGCTGACTCTTCCCCCCCGCCCATTTAAAAAACGGTTTTGCATATTCCTCACCGCCTGAAGTCCGCCGCCCACGTATTGACTTTATCAGATTCTGCTTTCCTTTTTTCATGAACCCTGTAGTATGTGGATCTGATAGGACATAATTCGGACGGGTTATAACTGTTCAATTCACATGTATAACAAATGAAGAATTTTTTTTGCGTGCTTCTGGGCCTGGTGGTAGGCGGCCTGATTCTGGCCATGCCCGGAGATCTCTTCATATCATGGGAAATTCAGGCGACAGCGGCTGTAACCACACTTATGGTTATCTGGTGGATAACAGAGGCAATACCTATACCTGCAACCGCACTTGTCCCGCTCGTCGGGTTTCCCCTGCTCGGCGTTCTCACTCCGGCCGAAGCATCGGCGCCCTATGCAGATAAGACCATCTTCCTCTTTCTTGGAGGATTTATGATAGCAGCAGCCATGCAGAAGTGGAACCTGCATCGAAGGATAGCCCTTACGATTATTCTTCTGACCGGAACAAGTCCGAAACAGATCATCCTGGGCTTTATGATCGCAACCGCCTTCATCTCACTCTGGATCTCGAACACGGCGACTGCGATGATGATGATCCCGATTGCGGTGGCTATTATCGGCACCGTCGGGATGGACGCGTTCAAAGAGAAGGGAGAAGATGAAGGAGTTTCTGACTTTGCAAAGGCCCTGGTCATCTCTATCGCCTATGCAGCATCGATCGGCGGTCTTGGAACCATCATCGGATCCCCACCAAACGGGATCTTCCTTGCCCAGCTCAAGACCCTGTTTCCTGATGCCCCGACCATAGGATTTGTTGACTGGATGCTCTTTGGTATCCCGCTGGTTGCCATCTTCATCCCTCTCACCTGGTTCTGGCTGGTGTACGGACCGTTCAGGCACCTGCCTGCAAAGCTTCCCCAGAGTCGTGAGATCATAACCGAAGAGCTGAAGAAATTAGGACGGATAACCACTGGTGAGCGGTGGACGTTGATCGTCTTTGTCATGACAGCTCTGATGTGGATCTTTTCAGCGACGAAAAAGATCGGTGATATCACCATACCAGGTCTTGATATCCTCTTCCCCGGTATTGATGACTCAACCATTGCCATGTTTGGAGCGATCCTTCTCTTCATCCTGCCGGTGAGCATCAAAAACCGGGAGTATACCATGGACTGGGAGTCTGCCGCCAGGATCCCCTGGGGTATTCTCCTCCTCTTTGGTGGGGGTATCTGCCTTTCCAAGGGATTTATTAAGTCAGGTTTAGCAGATGAACTGGTAAAACACCTGACTGGTCTTTCAATCCTCAATGTCCTGGTCATCATATTCCTGGTGGCGGTATTAGTATCGTTCCTGACCGAAGTAACATCCAATACAGCCATTGCTTCGGTGATGATGCCCATCCTTGCGGTCACATCCGTCAGTCTGATGATAAACCCGATCATCCTCATGCTCACCGCAGCCCTTACCGCATCGTTGGCATTTATGCTGCCGGTAGCAACCCCGCCCAATGCCGTGGCCTATGGGACCGGGTATCTGGAGATGCGGGATATGATGCGGACCGGTTTTATCCTGAATATGATTGGGGTTGTTCTGGTTACCCTGTTTATGTATACGGTGGTACTCTGGGCTCTTGGGATCACCTTTGAGTTACCTTCCTGGGCAGTTACCCCCTAAAAACTTCGAATTTTTCTTAAAAATATAAATGAGCTCCAGATTCATCTCTTTTTTGAGACGGAGAACAATTTCATAAGAAACTACTTAAAAACCGGGACACGAGGTACTGAGAGGCTCACAGAAAATCCGGTCATATGAGTACTGGTGAAGATCGGTATGAAGGATTCATCTGTGACCATCTCACTCATATCATAGTGTTGTCCCGGGTGTATAATGGAGGTATCGTTGACGTATCGTATTTTTTCAGCTACTGTGATTCTGCTTTTGGTGTTGTCCGGAGTTGCATATGCAGACCGGCTCCCATCACAGGTTCCTGAAAACCAGAAGATTAGTATCTCCACGATCATTGATGTGGTCGGATTCGTGTCTGACAAGTCCTACATGTCATGGACCATCGATGATTCAGAGACACCGGTAACGACGAAACAACTGAATAGTGGGACCGGATCCACACCGACCGTTCTGACACCTGAGCAGGTGCGGGCACTTGCCGCAGCAAAGTCATCCATAGCAGGACTTGCCTACTCGGTCGGTGCAGGAAACCAGCTCTATTCACTTACCGTACCCGATTATCTGCTAAGTGATCTGGCATTGCCCGATATCGCCCCGACCGATCCCTGGTGGGGGAAGACCTGGCAGTCTATTCTGAATACGCTTGATTCATCGTCGTATTCACAGACCCAGGATACGGAATATGGCAGTATCCACGACAGTAAGCTCAATCCGGGTGAATCGATTGCTATTGTGACATTCTCAGACAGCATCATGACCAATGGCGGCCATCTCATGCTGAACAAGGATCTCGGCTTTGACTCACAGAACAAGGGGAAGGGTCTTTCCAACCTTGAGGTTGAGAAGGTACTTACCTATGAGAGCATTGACGGGTCATTCCTTGTCGGAAGCGAGGAATGGAGCCTTGATGTTGCCGGTAATTATGCAAATACTGATGATTCCATCAGGTGTGTCTTTGCATCGGCCAAGGAGAGTGTTATTCCGGCATTCTGTAATGTGGTAAAGGCGAAGAGCGAACTTATCAACTTCAACAGCGGGCAGGTCTCAACCAAAGGCAGCCTCCGTGCTGTTGCAGCGACAAGTGATGTTCCGGCTGGTCTCTTCTATCAGATTGCAGTCACTCCGATTCCAGGTTCAGGCTCCGGATTTGCAGAGGGAACCGTGAAGACTGAGTTCGCCGGCTCTATTATGGAAGCCCGTGGCAAGTCTGACTCTCCGTCTGCAACAAACCAGTGGTCTGACAAGACGTCTGTATCCGGTGGTATCAAGAACTTCCAAAAGACGTTCGGGTACGAGTCTGGTGTTACTATCTAATCCTGAACCCCTCAGGATTTGCTTTTTTTAAAGAACCTGTCTTTCCTAGTGTCCTTCGAATAATCTATAATCTTATAACACAAATCTCCCCTTGATTTATATGTCATGGGGTTATGTGCGGATCTTTTTGCTGATACTTGGTATCATGGCAACTGGAGGATATGCAGAAGAACAACAGGTGCCGTATGTTTCGGTTCCTTCTCTCTCGATAACATCATCGTCCGGGACCGGTGATCCGGCCATACTGACATCGGGAGAAGTGAATCAGCCTGCCGGAAGCCCGGTAATTCAGGCAACAAACAAGATTGTTCAGGGCGATACGGTTTTTATCGGGGAGGGATATCTTGAGGTTACGAGCGCGCTGAATACCGCCGGGTACATTGCCTGGTGGCAGAGCGGAAATATCAATCCTACAGCTCCTGACGCTGTGGTTCCGGTACCAGATCCGTACAATTTCCGTCTTGATCCTGCTGATTTTGTTCAGAAAACCGGTGACTGGTACCAGTGGGTGGATAACCAGAAAGGAGACCTGGCCTTCAGGGTGGCAGATCCATCTCTGTATCTGGAGATCTGGGATGCCTCAACAAATACTGATGTAACCGGAAAGACCATTCCCATGGGCAATCTTGGAACGTTCTGTATTGATTCCAACCTGTATTCCATTGTAAACAGAACCGGATACCGGCCTATAGACAGCAGTATTACGATCACCGTGACCAGTCCGTCCGGTGAGAACCTTACTACTTTGGTGGGATTAAACGGAGCAGGGCATCCCCTTAGCCATCTTCAGGTTGATCTTCCCAGATGGTACTGGATTGGTCAGGGGGCGGATCACTCTGTTCCATCTCATGAAGACGGATGGAATACCTCTGTTACCTACCCGAACGGTACTCGAATCTACCAGCCCGGGATCTATACCGTCCGTGCTGAATGTAATGTAAATAAGATGAAAAATAATTACAAGGCTCCTGACGGGTCAGATTATGTGAATAAAACCGTCTCGATGACTCACACGGTACTTCTTGCCGATGATGCGGTCGAGATCCGTGCAGACCCGGCGCTCGTGGTCCCAGGCGAGTCTTTTGCGACGATCATCACCGGTCTTCCTCATAATGAGTATTATCTCTGGATGAAAGGAACCGGAACCATGACCGGACAGCCAGGAGACCAACCCCCAACGATTGCTCTGTCACAGGATAAGGTGATACATGATGCACCTTCGGGACCCTATCTCATCGGTGATTATGTATTTTCTGACGGAGGAGGCAAGACCATCAGGAATGACGTCCCTCATGATCCCACATGGAACGGAACACAGTTTTATGGCATGGTCAAACTTGATGCGACCGGGACCAGAACCGTTTACTGGAATACGAGTGCGGCAACAAAACCTGGTTCCTATACTCCGGCGGTTGAAAAAAGAACCCTCTCCGGATATGTCAAAGATACCTGCATGCTCTCGGTGGATACCGGTAATGCTAGTTCATTAAATCTGTTATCAGGATGGAATTTCATCTCAACGCCGAAGACGCTCTCACCCGGCCATAATACGATGGCTATCTTCTCCGGGATTAACTCATCAGGGCATTCTATATTTACCTATGATGGGAGCACGTCCTCATGGGTTACCATGAAGTCAGAAGACCCGTTCTCACCTTTAACCGGGTTCTGGCTTTACTCTGTGCAACCGACGACGATACCACTGGTATCTGACAATGCAACCATTGTTCCCCGGACCCTGGTGAAGGGGTGGAACAGTATCGGGATTACCTCTCCTGACCGGATTGCTGCCACAGTTCTGCAGCCGCTCGGACAGGCCTGGTCATATCTTATCGGGTATGATGCACAGGTCCAGCAGTATAAAAATCCGCTGGTTCTCGGGGATCCGGCTGTCAATACCACAATGCTGCAGACAAAAGAGGGATATTGGATATATGTGAAAGAGAACCTGACCTTCTCCGGATGAGTGATTATTGGTTTAATTTTATTTTATTTCCTTTTAGTCTGACAATCTCTAATTTTTTCAGATCTTCCACGACCTGCTTTACATACTCTGGTGATATATTGAAAAACAGTACTGTTCTCGTTCCTTTAAGCTGCTTCTCCTGTATCTCCTGAACAGCCCTGATGAGGTCCTCTACTGTCTCTGCCTTTGTCGTACTTAAGA
>NZ_JAIWNS010000042.1 GCF_020216685.1 Methanospirillum hungatei
TCTGGACGATATGTTCAACAATCTCCTGTTTCACATAAATGGCCTGTAGAGCGATTGCAATACTCTCATGTGATATATCACTGTTTTCAAGTTCGTCATGAAGTTCAGTCACATCAATTTTGAAGATTAATTCCGGACCGGTATGCACATAATATTCCACATCTGCATTCATCAGCTGAACAAGGGCAATATTGAATGACTCCAGCTCATCCTCGGTCGGTATAATTCCGGAAGTTGGTTGGAATGTGTAGAAAAGCTCCTCTGCGGGGATAATCTTCCGAATGATCATTTTATTATCCCGAATGGAAATGAGATCATTATCGAGGAGCACTTTATTCCTCATAATTGCAGTAATAATTGGATTTACTTTCACCTCATCCGTGTTATCCGGCTCAGCATCGCGATCATATACAATATCGCCTTCTTTCATCTCTTCAAGTGTTTTTAGAGCATTATCCCGGTCAAGGGCAAGGGTGCTGAGAATTCTCTCGACTGCTTCAAGGTCCTCTTTTGTATCCTCGATTACCTCATTTTCATGCAGATCATCCGGGTTATCCTGTTTCTCCTCCTGGACATTTCTCATCTCATTCTCCAGGTCCTGGGTTAATTCTTCCCTGCAGTGAACGAGATAGGAATGGATATTGTCAAACGTTCCTTTCACCCTGATGGAAAAGTGCGAAGAGGTAACCGGTTCGATTCTCGTTGAAATGCCACTTTTTCGTAATAATTTCGTAAGTCTTTCTGCTTGTTCAAGGTTGTCGCATGCAAAAGTGTGGCCTAATACCATACCCTATGTGTCTGCTATATGAGGTGATAAGCAGATGTATTGCAAGTTTCCCCCTCCTCATTTCCCACACCTGAAAACCTCCAGGGAGCACAGGTTCAAGAGATATGCTGTCTAACTCTGTTCCTCATGTATAGTCAGACCGAAAAATCGGTCCTTCTCTTTATATCATCACTGGCATCATTTCTGGTTCCCTATACCGTATCTTCATTAAATGTCGCTTTGCCAGCAATTGGTTCATCATTTGGTCTCGATGCGGTAACCCTTGGATGGGTCACTACAGCATATCTCCTCATTGCTGCAGTATTCATGCTCCCGTTTGGAAAACTTGCAGATATGTATGGAAGAAAACGGGTTTTCATCATTGGTACTATTCTCTTTGCTATCGGGTCACTTCTTGCAGCGGTATCATGGTCAGGATCGGTGATCATCATCGCACGGATGATCCAGGGGCTTGGTGGTGCAATGGTCTTCTCTACTTCCATGGCGATTGTAACCGTTGTTTTCCCTCCCGGTGAACGGGGGCGGGCAATTGGCATTATTACCGCAACGGTATATGCAGGCCTCTCACTTGGACCGGTTCTTGGGGGGTTTCTGACGCAGATATATGGATGGCCGTCAATATTCCTTGTTAATATTCCCCTTGCTCTGATTGTTGTTGTATTGACCATTCTGTTTCTGCATGATGAATGGAAGGATCCGGATAAAGCCGGGTTTGACTCCGGGGGTGCAGTGCTCTATGGGTGCATGCTCATGGGGATTATGTATGGCCTGACCGTTCTTCCTTCCCCGGCTGGTATTCTCTGGATTGGGGCCGGGCTGGCTGGAGGATATCTTTTCATAAGGTGGGAAAGAAAACAGGAGCGCCCACTTATCAGGCTCTCAACGTTCAGAACGAACCGGACCTTTCTCTGCTCCAACGTGTCAGCCATGATCAATTATGCGGTTGTATTTGCCGTGGGATTTCTTGTGAGCCTGTCACTTCAATATACCCGTGGCTTTGATCCGGCGACAACCGGTATGATCCTGCTGGCACAGCCCCTTGTCCAGACGGTCGTCTCTCCTCTGGCCGGGAAAGCATCGGATTCTGTTGAGCCTGCCATCATTGCAACGCTGGGAATGGCTGCCACGACCATCGGACTTGGAGTGTTGCTGATTGTGCTGCCGTCCGGTTCTGTTCTTTGGATCCTGGCCGGTCTTGTCATCCTTGGCCTTGGATACGGACTCTTCTCTTCACCGAATACGAATGCAATAATGAGTTCTGTTGAGGTAACCGATCTGGGGATGGCCTCTGGAATGGTCTCAACCATGCGGACGGTCGGGCAGCTCATCAGCCTTGCCATCGCGATGATGGTCTTTTCGGTCGTGATCGGAACGGTAAAGATAACCCCTGATGTCTACCAGCAGCTGGAACTGAGTACCTCAATAATCTTCCTGATATTTATCGGGCTTGGAATTTTGGGAATGTTCACGTCATATGTAAGGGGAACGGTCATGAACCATGAGAATCAGGGGTGATTCCGGTTCTATGTATTATAATATCCATTCATGCCCGTGTTTTTTCAGATATTCCCGTCGTTCCTTGTAGTCGGGCATCATACTCTCTACGGTATTCCAGAAACGGGGGGAGTGATCAGGGTGAATTTTATGGGCCAGTTCATGAAGAACCACATATTCAATAATTCTTCGTGGTGCCATGCAGAGCCGGAGGTTTAAGATGATACTCTTTGATGTGCATGCACCCCACTTTGTCTTCTGATCCCTGGTTTTTATCCGGGGAATGGGCACGTTGAGCAGGGCAGCATACCGGGTGAAATAGGGGAGTGCGAACAGAGAGAGCTGCTCTGCAAAGAACGCAGAAACAACCTGTTTTACTGCCATTTTAGTGTGATAATCGGTGAAATCTGCCGGAACGGTAATGAGTAATTCATCCCCCTGTCGCGAACAGGACAATTCATATCCCCGCCTGATTCTGATGGTAAGTGATTCGTCAAGAAATGGGAAGACCTGTCCGTCCTGATAGGTCCGTTTCGGGGGAAGGGGCCGGACGCTTCCGATGGTATGGGTATACACCCATTCTGCATTCTGGACCATAAATGCATGAATGTGAGTGACCGGCACATGGGGAGGAGATACAACACAGACTTTTCGGTCCTGGTTCACTTTGATTGTAGTCCGTTTCGCACGGGGGTTTCGTTTTATGGTATAGGGGATGGTATGCCCCTCCCAGGTGATATGACCGGCATCTTCTCCCGGTGTGTTTGCAGGCCCTTCCTGAAGAGTACTCCCGTGTTGGTTCTCCGGGGGGTGAACTCCGATTTTTGGTGCAATCCATGACTTCCTGCTCTCCACAAAGGCAGTAATGGTATCTGTCGGTGTATTGTACGGGGCAGAGACCTCGATGGCTCCATTCCCATGTACCTTCAGGGTAATCCGTTTGTTCCGGGTGCTGCGGGAGATCCGATAGGGGATGAGTTTTTCATTGATTTGTACCGTATGCTCTTCCCTGGCAGGGGGGCACTCCGGGCGGGTGCAATAGTATTCCCTGTATATCCACTCTTTTTCAGAGGTGAGAAACCGGTGTATGTCCTCTTCTGTGGCATTCCCCGGGTTTTCAACCTCGACTCTCCCATCAGGATATATTGACAGATAGAGGGTTTTTCTCCGGGGATTATGGACAACGGAGTAGGGGATATCATATCCCCTGATATGGATCGTTCCACCGGTGAGTGATCGGGTCGTTTTTTGTGCGCCGGAAGGTTTTGTACCCTGGCTGGTGAGATAGGTTTGGAGGCCTTTTCGTAGTTCCTCTTTGGATACCCCGTACGGGGCCTGTACGATAATACGGGTGTCAGAAAGCGGGCTGTACAGGATCTCGTTCTGGCCTTTTCGATATGATACCAGAACATGAATGGGCTTTCCATTTATATCGAATAGTAACTTTTCAATTGAGATCTCCGGATCAAATGTGCTCTGCATAGCTGGTGCCAGTGTTTTCGATGATAGAGGTTGTCACTGAGAAGGCATAACCATGGTCAATTGTGTGCAGGTGCATGCCGGCAGATGAGCGCATGTCGAGTGGAAATAAGAGGGTATATATAGAGTTGTGAATGGCGAATATCACCAAGTAATCCCCTTAATTTTGATGCGTGCAGATTTTTGGAAAGATCTTGATTTCTCAAGGGACAATTTCAGGCAGACGGTCAGGTATGTGGTTGTCTGGTGGAAAGCCACCCATGACAGGGTGCAAAAGGGGATCAGAAGACCCAAGAAACGTCCGGTTCACCCGCAGGACTGTCATTGTTCTCCTGCAACTCTTCATGAGGATATCCGATAGCAACGCCGGCGACAGCATATTTTCCGGTTGGCAGGTGGATGAGAGAGAAAAATTCGGATCTTCTGGAAAGGTATGAGATACCGGGTATCAGGTGAACGCCAAGATGATGGAATGTGGCAGAGAACCAGAGGTGTGAGACTGCAAATGCCAGGGATTCCTGTTCGACTGGCGGGAATCTCCGCTCCTCGGTGATGATAATGATGATGGGTGCTGATCTGAAACTGGATATACCCGTTGTTTCGAAATTTTTGAGCATCTGGATATAATTTCCCGGCCCTTCCGGCGTATACGCACGCCATCCGAAGAAAGAGATAAGTTCGTCACGGGTGGTTTCGATTGCTTTTTTGAGTATCTGTTCCAGGATATCACAGGAAGGAGTGCCGGTCCTGAAGACAAAGAATCTGCGGAGATTATGAAGTACTGGTTCAGGATACGGGTAGGGAGCCTGAAAGCCGGCATGGATGACCTGGTGTATTACCGGATCTGATGGAACTCTGGATGAAAAAACATATACCGGTTTACAGAGTATATGAGGTTGCTCACTGCTTTTCGTTGGGACATCATCTTTCGGTATCATTCTGCGTCTTTCTTCTGTTGTAGAACGTATGGTGGTGCATTGAGCCAATCTGTTTTATGGATATTTATATATGGCCTTTAGATCATGATCACATCATAGATGTACCATGACAGGGATGGATGGCACTATTATTGAACAATTGTGTCCTAAGATGCTGGATGAAGTTCCGGTAGCAGTTCTCCTTATTGAAAACGGTATGTTCGTCTACTGTAACAGGGCAGCAGTCGATATGTTCCATGCAACCAGACCGGACCAGATCGTCGGGAAACCACCCGGGATTTTATCTCCTGAATTACAGCCTGATGGGCAGTCATCACAAGATAAAGCGGTTTCTATTATCACTGATGCTATCAAAGGAAAACCACAGCGGTTTGAATGGGTTCACGCCAGAATGGATGGCACTCCGTTTTTCGCCGAAGTCCGCCTGGTGAAAGTGGACATTATGGGCCGGACATTTCTTCAAACGAATATCATCGATATTGAGCATCGGAAACGTCAGATGGATGATCTCTACCATATTCTTGACGGAGCAACTGCAGCAATTCTCCTTATTCAGGACGGGAAATTTTCGTATTGCAACAAGGCTGCTCTTCAGGTTTTCGGGGCTGAAAAGAGGGAGGATATTATCGGTATGGCTCCTGGTTTCTTCTCTCCAGAGGTTCAGCCTGACGGGAGTCCCTCTGATCAGAAGTCGATGACATATATCAGAGAGGCTATGAACGGGAGGATGCAGCGGTTTGAATGGGTGCATAAACGACTGGATGGAACCCTGTATGATGCTGATGTCGGGCTCAATCGTGTTGAATTGGATGGGAAGACCTATCTTCAGACGACCATATTTGATATATCCTCACAAAAGCGCCAGATTAAACTGATGGAACATTTATCCTCATTTTTAAATCTGGAGGTGAACCGTCTTGGGAAAAACCTGTATCAGCTGTCTCTGGGTTCGTTTGATCTGGATTATGCAATATCAGAACCGGATGAGTTTACTCGTGATGCACATGATCTCTTTGAAAAGATCTATGCAAGTTTGAAACAAGCGATAGATTCGATCAGGATCATGATGGATGATGCCAGCCTTCTTTCTCAGGCAGCCCTTGAGGGGAGACTGGATGCCAGGGCAGATCTGACCCGCCATAAAGGGGAGTTCAGGCGGATTGTTGAGGGGATGAATAAGGTATTGGCCGCTGTAATGATACCGGTCAGAGAAGCATACCGGGTTTCGGATGAGTATGCCAGGTATAATTTCCACGTTCAGTTTGACCCCTCAATCTCTGTCATGGGAGAGTTCCAGCGTTTTAAAGAGGCCCTCAATACGATTGGAACTTCCATTTCTGATGCCATCCATCATCTGAAAGATGAAATTCAAACACTTTCAGAGAATGCGTCACATGCCCGTGCAGGGGTTGAGGATGTCAACCGGGGGGCACAGGAAATAGCGAAGAATGCAGAAGAGACATCAATGAATGCAGATAAAGCGCTTGAAGGGATTGATCAGGTCCTTCAGGGGATGTCTGATCTGACTACCATGGTAAGTGATATTGCTGCAGGAACCGATGAGGCTTCACGCCTGTCAGATGAGACAAATACCCTCGCACGGAAAGGGATTGAATCTGCGGGTGATGCCGAGCATGGGATGGAGAGCATCACACAATCTTCCCATGAAGTGGATGTTATTGTAAAAGAGATTCAGGACCAGATGGGCCAGATACGAAAGATTGTGAGTATTATCACCGATATTGCTAACCAGACAAACCTTCTTGCACTCAATGCGGCAATAGAAGCAGCACGGGCCGGAGAAGCAGGAAGAGGATTTGCGGTTGTCGCTGCTGAGGTGAAAGCACTGGCCCAGGAGTCCCGGTCATCCGCAGAGTCAATTTCAGACATGATTCAGGCACTTGAGTCAAAATCTGAACAGGCGGTTATGGCGATTGACAGATCTGAAAAAGCGGTGAAAGAGGGGAACAAGGCTCTTGGAATAACCCTTGATGTATTCCGTGATCTTTCAAACGCGGTTGGAACAATATCTGAAAAAATGGCCTTTGTTGCCAGATCAATCGAGTCACAGGCTGCCTCGTTTGAAGAGATTACCGCAAGTGCACAGGAGATGAGTGTCCTTGTGAAGAAGACTGCTGATGATGCAACACAGTCATCCGCCACAAGTGAAGAGGCATTAGCGGTTGTTTCGCAGATCAACTCCGTTATTGATGCGATAAATGCAGCGGTTCATTCGATGAATGATGAGATGAAAAAATTTTCTTTGAAGAAATAACCAACTTTTTTTCATTGGTAGCGGAGAAGCCGTGAGAGATATACTCTTGCCCAGATGAATGCAAGTGTCCCGCCCAGAATGTCACCGGCAACAATACCCCACCAGATTCCGTGTTCTCCATACCCCAGAACAATCCCGAACAGGTAGGCAAATACTGCGATAAAGAGAAGGTTTCTGAATACATTCAGGGCAAGTGAAGTCATTCCTTTCCCGACTCCCTGAAAGAGGGACCCTGACATGATACCCGGTGGGACGAAGGGGTAAAAGAAACACATCGTTGCAAGGAATGCTGCAATGGATGGTGCAAGATGGATACTCTCCGGTGAATAGGTGAATATTGTTGCTATCTGGTTTGCAAAAAGCCAGGTGATGACAGAAAGGCTTATCGCTACCATGAGCCCGGTTTTAACCGAATAGTTGAGAATAACAGGGAGTTTCTCATATCTTCTGCCACCAAACGCCGCTCCGGCCACTGATATGACAGATGTGCCGATTGCAGCGAGGGGTATGATTGCAAATATGACGACCCGCCATCCTGCAGCATATACGGCAACCGCATCTGTTCCGGCAACGCTGACGAGCAGGCCATTGATGATGATTGCCAGAAGTGACATCAGGAAAAATTCAAGGCTGGCAGGAATTCCAACGCTGAGGATATCCCACATGGTCTGCCTCTGATATACAAATGATCTCCTGGAGACCGATATATACGTGTCCTTCTTTCCAAAAAACCAGTATACGAGGATAATTGCTACAAATACCTGTGAGATGACCATCCCCCAGGCAGCTCCTGCAATACCCATTCCTGCGGTGTAAATGAGCAGGGGATCGAGGACCATGTTCATGAGGGCTGATACTGCCATGAGGTACATCGCCCGTTTCGTATCTCCCTCGGCACGCAGGATTGAAGAACCCACACTCGTGAGGAGAAGCAGGATGGTACTCCCAAATACTACTCTTCCGTACTCGCCACAGAGCCCTGCAGTCTTTCCTGCTCCAAACAACAGTGCAATGTCCGTGGTCCAGATAACCAGCGGTATAGTAACAAGAGTCGATATGATGACCGTCAGGATGATTGCATGAAAAGCAGCATTGTTCGCTCCCTGAAGGTCTCCTGCTCCTATCTTCCGTGCGATTGCTGAGGTTGTTCCTGCCCCGAGACCATTTCCAAGACCGATAAGTACCAGAAAGAGCGGGGATATAAATCCGACAGCCGCCAGTGCATCTGATCCAAGCCCTGCAACCCATATGGCATTGACGAGGTTATAGGTTGAATACAGCAGCATGGCGATGATCAGCGGTCCGGATAATTTTCGAATCGCTTTCTCCGGTTCACCCAGGAGAAGTGACACTCCGACTGTCTCCTCCTTTTTTACCCCTGGAAGGTTTATCTCATGATCATCTGTATTCGGCTTCAATTCTCTCCCTCAAGTGCCCTGATTGTCTGTATGCTTGACGATGCAACCTGCCTGAGCAACTTTTGCAACTGCTCTTTCTCCTCTTTTGTGAGCTGACAACTGACTGCCTGTTCCCATTCCTGGTCAATAGCCATGATCTCCGGTGCCATCTGGTATCCTTTCCTGGTGAGTGAAAGGCGGAATGCACGGCGGTTATCAGGGTCAACACGGCGTGAGATGTACTCTGCATCCTCCATTTTTTTCACCGTCCGGGCAATGGTGCCTTTATCAAGGTGGAAGTACCTGGCCATGGTATCCTGGGTAATGTCAGGATGTTTGAGCAGGCACATAAAAACCGGGTACTGACCGGCTGATAATTTAAACGGTTTTAATCGTTCATTCAGAAAGATAACCCGTGCTCTGTTGATGATGGATAACAGTGGTCCTGGTGGAAGTGATGATGGAAGTGGTGAATCAGACACGTGTACAGGTGTTCACTGATATCATATAATGTTGTGTATGCAACAGTTGTGCATGCAATAAAAAGTAAGTGTTATTTTTTCCGGTAGATGTTCAGTCCGATCTTGATCTCTTCATGATCCGGGATTGATATGTTCCCTTCAGTTGAAGCGATAGTGATAGATTTTCCTGACTTCGATTCTCCATAATCCTTACTGATATCAACAGTGATGGTAAGGGTATTCCCTACCACCTTCATGTCAACATTTTTCATAAGATATCATTGGTATGAGAATATTTGGAGTTTTTCTCTCCCGGATATTCTAGGGTAGCCGGTTATTCAGTAAATGTCAGTTTGAATATCTCACTGTCATAGATTTTCGTTCCTGGTCCTGCATCTGCGGCATTAGAAACCGGCGCAAAGATCTGGAACCGGAGTGTGTGTTCGCCCTTTTTCCTGTATTTGAGTGGGATGTCGAAGAAATTTGTTTCCTTTCCATCATTGCTCATCCATTCATGCACCAGTGAGATCTCCTCTTCATCAATGAAAATTTTTGTAATGACTTTCTGTCGTTGTTTGGCATCATGTCGGATCTGGTAAAAAAACCGGGAATCACTGAGCGGGGTGGTGAGTGATTTTTGAGGATCAACATCTCCTGCCTTTGTTGTCCAGAATCCATGAATTGCTATCTCCATATGTGGATCACCAGGAATCTGTCTGCATATCAGATGATAATACCATAGGCTGCTCATACAGCAGATATGTTATCTGTTATAAAACAACCTCAATATTAACGAAATATCGTGAATGTGTTCTCCTGTCATCACCATATTATCAGTATTGAATGGATTCTCAAATGTCTGACATTCCATGAAGTATAAATAGATTCTTGGATAATAGAGGTCTGTCTGAAAACGTATAGGAATCATCCGATGAAGCACATTTCATGGTTTGATTTTCGGTCAATCAAACAAAAAATCCTGTTTTTTGGTGGATTCGCGTTACTCCTTGTAGCAGCATGTATTATTGGGTATGCAGCGTTTGCTCTGAATTCAGAGGCGATGAATGCTGCTCATGATGAGATGAACAGCATAGCAGAACGTGAGGCAGCATATATCGGGAAGGTTCTCGAAGAGCCGTATTTTACCGCCTCAAGTACTGCATCAGGTCTTGTTGGGATTCGGGAGAAGAACTCCCATTTTGCCAGGACTGATGTGATCTCCTTATTGGAGGGCATATTACAGGATCACCCGCTTTACAATGGTATATATACCATCTGGGAACCGGGCATATTTGACGGGCTTGATGAGCAGTATAAACTCCGGGAAGGATATGACAAGACCGGCAGACTCCGGGTCTACTGGTACCGGGATGCAGACGGAACTCTTGTCAGGAAAATGTATGATGAAACAACAAAGGATCCCGGATCATACTATGATATCCCAAAAAAGACCGGTAAGGGTGAGCTCATAGAACCCTACCTTGAAACCATGCAGGATCCGCCGGTCCTCATGGCCTCGGTATCATTGCCGGCGATGATGAATAATCAGTTTGCCGGTATCGTTGCGATTGATATTGCTCTGACTGATATTGAAAAGATTGCTGATAATCTCGACCTGTATTCAGGAACCGGGAAGATGGTGGTGCTCAGTCATGAAGGACTGATTGCAGGAGCCTCCGGAGATCAGGATATAGCAGGAAGACCCTTCTCTGAAATTGCTGCTTCGCTTGGTCTTCCACAGGAGATCATCCTTGATGCCGTTTCATCAGGTGAGAAGAAAACCTTCTCATACAATGGATTCATTGGATCGATAAGCCCGGTGATTGTTGGTGATTCCCCAACCCCCTGGAGTGTTGTTGTCTATGCCCCGGCTGATGTGGTGACCAGAAAGGCAACTGAACAGACGATCATACTCATAATTATCGGTGTGGTGTTCTCCATATTCGGTCTCTTCCTGCTCTTCCTTGTTGCCAGGTCCATATCCCGGCCTATTGAAGAGATTACGTCTGTCGCTCATGACCTCTCCCTGGGAGATATCAACACCCAGGTGACGATAAAGCAAAATGATGAAGTAGGAAGGCTTGCTGATGCGTTCAGGATCCTTACGAAGAACCTGAAGAACCATGCAGAGTCTGCTGAACGTATCGCTGCAGGTGATCTGAAATTCAGGATTGAAGTGGCCAGCGAGAAGGATGTGCTGGGCAATTCGATGATCCGGATGAAAGAGACATTATCTAGCGTTACGGCAACCATGAACCATCTGGCAGGAAAGGCTGCATCAGGTGATCTGTCGGTCAGGGGGGATGCAGATTCATTTTCAGGAGAATTTGCCCAGATTATCAAGGGGGTGAATGCAACGCTTGATGCAGTCATCGCTCCCCTGCATGAGGCCATGCGTCTTGCCAGGCATTATGCGGATAATGACTTTTCAGCCCGGTTTGATCCCAATGTGCAGGCAAGCGGTGATTTTATCTCATTCAGGGACGCGATGAACAGTATTGGTATCCAGGTGACAAAGACCATTCAGAACATACAAAACAGGATGGTTGAACTGATGGCAAGCGCTGAAGAGGCACAGGCATCGGCAGATGAGGTTGCCCGTGGTTCATCTGTCGTCGCTGAACATGCAGAATTGGTTTCGGTCAGGGCTGACCAGGGAAGCGAAGCAACGAGCCATATTCTCCATGCCATGGAAGATCTCTCTGTTGCGGTTTCGGATGTTGCAATACGGAGTGAATCGGTCTCAAAACTCACTGAGAAAGGGAATGATATCAGTAAACAGGGTCAGAAACTTGCATCTGCAGCAAGTGAGGGGATGGAAGGGATACGAAACGCAACCGGAGACCTGAACCGGATAATCCTCTCCATCCAGGAGCAGATGACCCAGATAAATAATGTTATTGCAATCATCACCGGGATTTCTGATGAGACAAATCTGCTTGCACTCAATGCGGCAATTGAAGCGGCACGTGCCGGGGATGCCGGGAGAGGATTTGCGGTTGTTGCTGATGAGGTGAAGGATCTTGCCATGGAGAGCCATGCATCTGCAGAGAAGATAGAAGAGATGATCAGAAACCTCCAAAGGGAGTCTTCCCAGGCATCTGATCTCATGACCAGGGCACATTCCCAGGTTGAACAGGGGTATGAGGCAGTTGGTCAGAGTCTTACGTTATTTGGGGATATTGCCGGTATGCTGGAACAGATCGCCCGCGATGTAAGCGACGTTGCTGCATCATCTGAAGAAGAAGCAGCCTCAGTCTCTGAAATTACGAGAAATATTGAGCATGTTGCCTCACTTATCAAAGAGACCGCAGATAGTGCAGTATCCAGTGCTGCAGTATCACAGGAGACCTCGGCTGCTGTAGATCAGATCAGAAAAGTTGTTGAACATGTGAACAGCGTTGTTGCCTCCCTGCAAAAGGAGATCGGGAAGTTCACCATCTGATCCATACCGCCCCTTTATTGCGGACGATGGGAAAACATAACTCCTAACGAACAATGAAAAGTTTTTTTCTTTTCTCAAAATCTCCGGGTTCTCTCTTCATCATACTACTTTTTGTTCTTCTGAGTGGGATTGGAGCCTGTTTTACATGTGCAGAGGAACCCTCATCAGATGCAGGCTCCTTTCCTCTGAGTCCTGAAGAACTGGAATGGATCTCTGCTCATCCAATTATCAGGGTCTGCCCTGACCCTTATTATCCCCCGTTTGAAATGATCACGTCAGATGGTGTGTATCAGGGAATATCTGCCGATCTCCTCAGAATCATCGCCGAACGTGCCGGACTTACTCTTGAGATTGTGCCATGTGAGAACTGGAGCCAGTGTATAGAGAAAATTCGGAATCGGGAAGTAGATATCCTCGGTGCTGTGTTTATTTCAGACCTTCGCTCCCAGTATCTCTCTTATACTGATCCCTTTTACTCGTCTCCACTAGAGATCATTACCAAAAACACCGCACCTTCCGATCTGACTCTGGCCGATCTCTCCGGAAAGTCGGTTGCAGTCGTTGATGGATATACCTCTCATATGTTTCTGGTCACGTACTATCCTGACATCCATCCGGTAGTTGTTCCTGATGTCCCATCAGGACTTGAAAAGGTCGTGTTCGGCTCTGCTGATGCGTACCTTGGTGATCTGGCAACCGCAGCCTATTATACGGAAAAGTCAGGGTTTACCAATCTCCAGATCTCAGGGAAGGGGTTTTTTGCAAATAATACCCTGCAGAATCTTGCTTTTGGGGTTCGAAGTGATCAACCTGTTCTTGTATCAATACTCAATAAAGGGCTGCATTCACTCTCTGATGCAGAAAAGAAACGCATATTCTCAACCTGGATACCTGCATCACTCGTCCCGCCCCTGATAAGCCGGGAGATTCTCATTGCAGCAGGGGGGATCATTGCCTTCTTCTCCATCATAATCCTTGGGTTTTATGTCTGGAACCGTTCCCTTCAGAAGGCGGTCGATGAGAAGACCAGGCAGCTTGTGGCAGAGCTTGATGAGCGGAAAAAGATTCAGAATGAACTCCAGAATAAAAATGATGAACTATCCGCGGCATATGAAGAGATTGCAGCAACGCAGTATGAACTAAAGCAACAGTATCTGCAGCTGATGCAGAACCAGGAGGAACTCAGGCAGCAGGAACGAAGGTTGAGGCAGATCCGGTTCTCTATTGATCAGAGCCATGATAA
>NZ_JAIWNS010000243.1 GCF_020216685.1 Methanospirillum hungatei
TGTGAAATTTTCTCTACCCGTACTTACTTTTTTAGGCATTTTTCGCGCAATGCTTCAAGATCAGCAACAATATCCGGATTTTTATTTTTCAATTTCCATCGCTCGATAACATCATATGTCAGACCATCATCATTATCAACCGCCCAGTCTGCAAATTCTCCGGCTTCTTCTGACATGTATACACAGATTCCCCTGATTATCCCCCTACAATATGCATGTGCATCATTGACCATTTTCCGTTCCAGATACCGTTCCATCTCATCAAGAAACGGCTCGATTTTATCTTCCATCATTTCATAGGAATGTTCACAGGGTTCTACATACCCATGCCGTGTTCTCCCTGATTCTTCCCAGAGGTCATGGACATCCAGTACCGATAACGCAGCACATACATCATTACAAATTTCTTCTTCATCCACATCGGACAGAAGAGTTTTTGCAATCAAAGCTGCTTTTGGTATCATTTCCGGGTTTTCTTCGAGTAAAAGCGTAAGAACTCTCGCTGCCTGGTCATCAGTTATGGTAGAGAGAAATGAACGATCCTGCTTTTTGGTCATAAAAAAAAGATTAGTTTTTCTTGATATTGAATACCCGGTATGATTCCAGATACTAGTGATGACTGGAGCAGAGTAAAGTCACGCAAATCTGACAGTACTAAAAATTTTGGATTCGCTATTTGATAAACATCCCATTCTGATATTCGGCAAAGGCCTGATCCACTTCTTCCTTAGTGTTCATGACAATCGGTCCTCCCCAGGCTATCGGTTCTCCGATCGGCTTTCCAGAGATCCATAAGAACCGGCAGCCATCTTCTCCTGATGTAAGATCAAGGATTGTGCCGGGAGCCAGGTGTGCAAGATTCCGGTTCTTTAAAAAGACCGGATCTCCAACCCCCACTGTGCACCTCCCTTCAAATACATACATGATGCCAGTAAAACCAGGCCTGACCTGATGATAAAACTTCGAATTCGGAGGAACTGACACGTCAAGATATTCCGGGTCTACGATGATCTCACGAACCGGACCGGTTAATCGTCCATATGTACCTGCAATCACCCGGACTTTCGAACCATTCTCAAGAGTATCCATCGGGATCATGTCAGGGGATATCTCCTGGTACCGGGGCACATGAAATTTTTCCGACCGGGGAAGGTTGACCCAGAGCTGAAATCCTCCCATCTTTCCATGAACCGGTTTTGGCATCTCCTGGTGAATAATCCCTGAACCTGCCGTCATCCACTGGACTGCCCCTGCTCCAACCATTCCGGAATTTCCCATACTATCGCCATGCTCAACCTTTCCTTCGAGCATGTAGGTAACCGTCTCAATACCCCGGTGCGGGTGCCAGGGAAAGCCTTTCATATAATCTGCCGGGTTATCAGACCTGAAATCATCAAGCATCAGAAATGGATCAAAACGGGGGATCTCGTGGTATCCAAAGGCACGATGCAGCCTGACCCCGGCTCCTTCGATTGTCTCCCGTGCAATAAGAATCTCCTTCACCGGCTGATTTAACCCCATACATCATGATCAACCTGATAGATATAAAAAATCTGGGTCGTGAAAAACAGGTCTAGGAAATACGTGAACACACGGGAAAAACTGATGTTTTCGTCCATATGGACAGACAGAGTCCACAGACCAGCTCTTCATTCCTCTCTTTCATCTCATGAAAATACCGGTCACAGAGCTCAGCAGCAAACCTGACTTTCCGTGGATCACCTTCTCGAAAAGATGCTCCCGTATAGGCCTTAACCGGACAGATATCAACACAGGCCTGACATGACCCGCACCGTTCATCCATAGGATCAGATACTGCCGGTAAGGGTGCCTCGGTCAGAACACTCCCCCATCGAACCCGTGGTCCGTGTTCAGGGGTGATAAGCATACAACTCTTTCCAATCCATCCAAACCCGGCCTTTCGGGCAGCCAGTTTATGAGAAAACAGTGAGCAGATACGATCATTATCCACTCTGACTGAGGCAGGAACGGGAAGGGCAGAAAATCAGTTCTTCTGGATAATATCAGCCACTGTCGATGAGATAGTATCAATTCGTGAATTTATGACCTGATATGCATGATGATACATGATCTTTACAGCCCGGCTCCCCTCATCAAGCATATCGACTATTGACTGCTGCAGTACAATTCCAAACACCACAGCATGAGGATACCGGATCATTTCTCCACCCTGCCTTATAACCTCATCCTGCACCGATGTGAGATCAGCAACTCCGAAATATGTTGTACCCTGTATTGTGCAAAAGGAGGAGAGTGAGTCATAGAGGTCAGTCATGAGACCTCAATGACCTTAAATCCCTGATTTCCAATGCAGTACATGACGAATATCCGCACATGTGCCTGTGGGTATTCATACCTGAGCCCTTCAGCATATCCCATAATCTGCTTCGTATCTTCGTCTCTGACAGTAAATTCCTCGATCGACGTATTCATCCTCGTCCATTCTGTATTTGAAAAATATTTAAAACTCAATAATCCACCTGATCCCAGCAAATCTCTCATGATACTTTCCGACGAATTCAAGATCACTACGACCTTTCGGGTATGAACGCTCAAGATTCCAGGTAAACCAGGTGGAAAGATACCGACTACAAAGTTCATAAAAAGTTGTCCGATAAAAATTCTCATTCACTCTGGTAAATACCGCTTCCGGAAGCTGCCCGACATAGAGCTGCCAGTAATCAGCAAAGAGCCTCGTTAAATCAGGGTTATCAAGAAAACTCTGCATCATAGAAGCATACCGGGTAGATACATCGATGTTGTAGAGTTCATTGAAATATTCTGCAAAAATCTTTTGCATGTTCACATTCGGAAGTTTGAGGAGAAATTGATCTTTTTTTGTCAACATGCCCAGATAGAAGAATGATACAGGATAGTAATGTTTGTCAAAAAACTGGGATCTATTAAATTTAGAAACCAGATATTCTTCATCATATGGGATGGATTCAGTCTGTAAAAGTTCACTGACAATATTTTGGGCGTTCTCCGTACTGCTGGTTATCCGTTTCACCCAGGAGAGATCAGTCCGCAGATTTAAATCAGTCAATTGTTTAGGGATTTTTTTCTTATCACAGAAATCCTGTAAGAAATACATCAACATGGTGGAATTATATATTGCATCACTATCAGGATCAACGAAATGGTACCCGTTATATTGAGTTTTTATGATCTCCTGAATTTCGGGACGAATGATTGGATCAATCTGATAATCTTCGAAGATCAAATCAAGAAGACCATTCACTTCTTCCTGGGTAAACCCAAGCATCGATTCAAACGAGGAATCGAGGGTAAGAAAGGATGCAATATTATAACTTGAAGTCAGATCATCAATTGTTATCGGGAGAACTCCGGTAATGAAAATATTTGCAATAATCCCGGTTTGTCTACCCTCTTTGAGCGTTTTAAAAAATGTCCTGAGAAAACTATCACCAGAGGTCACTTCCTGATACAGGTGATCCTGGTGACTGGTAATAAACTGGTTGACAAAATTGTCATATTCATCAATAATCACGTATACCTGTGGAGCATCAGATTTCTGCAGGTATCCAAGCCATAATGAAAGAGCCGTCGAGACATCAGTATCTGGAGAAAAATCCTGGAAATCATGCATCAGTTCAGGATAGGCATACTTCAATTGAGAGATCCGCCCGACACAAATTCGGTTAAATGCTGATTCGGTCTTTATAATATCTTCAGATACTGGTATAACGGAAAAATCAAATTTTAAGACAAGGTATTGATTATGAGTACCAGTTGGGTTTTTTCCTATCCATGTGTTCCCAAAAAGTTCATGAAACCGGGATGCTTCTTTCAGGTCATAATAATACTGAAGCATTGAACAAAAGAGAGATTTACCAAAACGTCTTGGGCGAAGGAAAACCGGGTTTTGATATTTCTCTAATTTTTCTATATAGCGGGTTTTATCAACGAAATAACTGTTTTTATCGATTAGCTCGGCGAAATTCATTATACCATACGGGACTCGGCGGTTCATAGTTATTTCACTCTGGTTCTGTAGTTATACGTTATGTAATATGGATATTTATATACCATGATTCCAGTCGAGATAAAAACAGCGAAAAAGAAACAGGAAAGAATATCTCTGCAGATACCAGATGATTCCTATGTATTCGCCTCTTATCTCCCGTAGTTACAGTAAATTTCTCTATTACATATCATATGTCATTCTATTGATCCTGATTTTCAGCATTGGAAATAATGGGATTGCTTATGGAGCATCTGACTGGCAGAAGGTCCCGTCTCCTGACTGGGCAATAATAGATATCCCTCTTGGTTGGATCATCAAGGATAACCTGAAGATGGGTGATGAAAATAATACTGCGATGCTTTCAGCCCGATCTCCGGACTGGCAGTCAGAATTATTCCTTATCCTTGAGAGGAATAAACCGGACATGACTATAGATGAGATGCAGGCTTTTCAGGACCGGTGGATGCAAAACGCCGGATACCGGATTTGTAAGACAAAAGATCCGGTGAAACGAATCAAATCAGATAATATTTCCCTCAAACAGGTCTATGTACAGGGAACAGATAAGGGAGCAATGATGTATTCTGCCTCCTATCCGGGCATTGGAACATATCACGCGGCTTTAGTGATGTCAGGGGAATCGGCAGTCAGGCATTATTATGATTCTATACCACCGCAAATACCGGACCATGTTGCTTTGTCAGGAGAAAAAGTTGAGATACCCAAGGAAATTACAAAATTCGGAGAGATTATATTTACCAAACCTGATAATTCATCTCATCAATAATCTTATGTTAATCTATTGTAATACCAATTTGAGCATATCATTCGGTGAAAGCCTGAAAACTCATAACACTAATACCTACCCGCATCAGGTACACCCTTTCTGCTTCTTCATATCTCCGACCGTAACCTGCGGATGGTGATATCGTCCTCTCCCCTTTGTTCCACGGAGCATCTCCAGATCGATTGCTTGTACCGGACAAAAATTCAGACAAGCACAACAGAGTTCACACCGATGAAGATACACGGGTTTTCCGTCTTTTAGCAGTATATTTTCCGTGGGACAGACAGAAACACAGGTTCCACACGATGTACAGGTATCTGATACAGAGAATTTTTCATCTGCTCCATGAACTCCTTTGGCAAACCCACTATACAATACAGCCTGTATAAGTGAAGAGACCGGGTACACACCAATCTTCTGTTTCTTACATTCACGGATTATTTCGGTGATCCGGGTAATCTCCGTCTCTGCAGATGAAAGGATTGAAGTAATCTTCTCAGCCGGCGGGGGAGATGAGACAGGTGGGAAATTACCAGGCATTTTTATGATAAAACCTGCATCAAGTCCATGGGTATTCATCGTGAGCAGGGCTGTATTCATCATCTTTAATGCTGAACCACCTGTCCCTCCAAGAGTGACAACCCCAAAGACATATGACCCATCTCCGATCTTCAGGTGGTGGAGAAAATCCCGTACCATGACAGGAATTCCTGAATCATAAACCGGGCATACAATACCAACCCGACCAGAGGGGGCCGAGATTATCCCATCTGTTTTCATCTGTGAGACAATGGAGACAATCTCTGTATCTCCAAGTTTTTCAGATATTTTTCTGGTTACAGAGAGGGAATTACCAGTCCCGGTAAAATAATAAATGGTTGTATTCATGATTCGCTCCATCCTGATCTGATATCGGCAATGATGGTATCAATAGCAGCATTGTCAGTGGAGGCATTCTTGTCGAGGACGGCAGTATTTGAGAGCACAAGACCTTTTTCTCTCATCCGGGCGATAAAGGGAACTAATGCCTCATTGCCACTTTGAGCACTTTTACAGGTCAGGATTCCATAACTCTTTTTCCCCTGGCATCCTGTCAGGCCTTCAAGAGCACCATTGATAACCGGGGTTGGTTTTCCTGCCCAGACCGGTGACGCGATGATGACCATATCATAGCCGGAAACATCAATTTTTTCAGGTCTGACTTTATCAGCAAGGCCCTTCATAGCCCGAAAGCATCCTTTT
>NZ_JAIWNS010000043.1 GCF_020216685.1 Methanospirillum hungatei
ATCATAAATGTGTTGGTAAAAGAAGGCTAATTTATAGATTTAATATAGGCAGCGCATATGCTAAGTAGTTATAAATCTACAGATTCAGGTATCGACTATTTATGCTCCATTATCCTGGACATTACCGAAAAAAAGGCGTCAGAACGGCTTCTAAAGGAGATAGAGAGTCAGCAGCGTCTCATCATAGAAAACGTTCATGATCCTGTGGTCATCCTTGACTTTAACGGGAATGTCCTCTATGGAAACCCGGCAGCCTATTCCATCTGTGAATTATCCCCCGGTTCTCTGCCATCACCGCTCAATATCAGGGATTTTCTTTCACCAGAATCCCTTGAAAAGAGTTTGGCTGACCTTGCAGAGATCAAGAGGACAGGAAATCCGGTTATCAATGAGTATACTCTCATCACACAGTCAGGGAAGGTACGGACTGTGGAGGCTGCAGGACACCTTATTCAGTGGAACGGAGCGGATGCAGACCTGGTCTCCATTCGTGATATCACCGACCGGAAAGAGGACAAGGATGCCCTGTTGCAGGCCAACCGGAAACTTACCATCCTCTCTTCGATCACGAGGCATGATATCTTAAACCAGGTGACGGCCCTTTTGGGATATCTTGAGTTACTGGCGGACCATGACCTGGATCCGGAAATTCATACATATATTGAAAAATGCCTCTCCTGTACAACCACTATCCGGAGTCAGATCGCATTTACAAAACTGGTTGATGATATCAGGAATAAATCGCTCATGTGGCAGTATGCGGAACGGATGATTACTCATGTCCTTGATGGGTATTCAATCGGTCCGATAACCTGTCAGGTTGATCTGAAAGGGTTGTACCTGTATGCAGATCCGATCCTGGAAAAGGTAATCTTCACGCTGATTGAAAATTCCATCAGGCACGGGGATCATGTCACCAGGATTGCTTTTTCCTACCAGATTGATGATGGAGACTGTATCTTTGTGTATGAAGATGACGGATCTGGTATTTTGGATGATGAGAAGGAGAAGATCTTCAGGCAGGGGTATGGGAAACACACCGGCCTTGGGCTATTTCTCATCAGGGAGATTCTGGCAATTAATAAAATGACCATATCGGAGACCGGTACTTTGGGTTCTGGAGCACGGTTTGAGATCCGTGTCCCTGCAGGGAAATGGGTGGTGAAAGAGGGGGTGTGATAAGGCCGGGGGTTCCTTTTGGTATCCTTCTCAGGGAAGATGGCCGGGATCCTTATCATGTCAGAAGTATATCCATCTTATCTGAATATGATGGTTCAGGGATCTGGTGGATGGGAGTGGGGGTGAGGATGTGGTGATGATCGGAAGACGGAGGCGATATTTTTCAGGGTGGCTCATCCTCTTTCATGTTCTTCTATTTCTCTCTCTTCTCATCGCCCCGATCCCTGCTCTCCCGGTTAGTAGTACAGAGCAGGTCAGGGACAATAGTGTCGGTTCGGATTCTCATCTGCCTTCTCTCTCTCCGGTCTCTGAAGATGTCAGGATTGGCGTGTTAGCAAACCGGGGGGAGGAGATTGCTCATATGGAGTGGGACCTGACTGCTGACTACCTCTCAGAAAAGCTTGCCCCATATCATTTCACCATCATCCCCCTTTCTTTTCAGGAGGTAACGCCAGCCGTTCAGAACCGGAGTGTGTCATTTATCGTTGCAAATCCGTCTGTATATACCGCTCTTGAGTACTATGGCCTTGCCCAGCGGATTGCAACCTTGCAGGTACCCGGTGATCCTGACCCGATCCCGGTCTTTGGCGGGGTGATATGTACCCGGTCTGACAATGCTGATATCCGGACTATTGAGGATCTGAAAGGAAAACGATTTGCAGCGGTTGATCCGACATCGCTTGGCGGCTGGCATGCTGCATTCAGGGAGATACAGGAGCGGGGGCTTGACCCTGAACGGGATTTTGCTGAACTGAACTTTACCGGGACACATGATGCTGCTGTCCTTGCAGTTATTAATGGATATGCAGATGCAGGAACTGCCCGAAGTACCCAGCTGGAGCGGATGGCAAAAGAGGGACGGATCGATCTGAACCAAATCCGGGTTATCAATGATCAGAGCCAGGTATATCCATGGTATCCATACCGGATATCCACCCGTATGTATCCGGAATGGGCATTTGCTGCGGTTTCCGGGACGAATCTGACCCTGAGCATGGCGGTATCTGTTGCCCTCCTGATGATGGATGCAGATGATCCGGCTGCACTGGCTGCAAGAAGTGCAGGATGGGCGATTCCCCAGGACCATTCGTCGGTTCATGAACTTCTCAGGACTTTACATCTGCCTCCTTATGAGGATTACAGGATACCTACCGTTCAAGAGGTGTTCAGGCATTTCTGGCTGACTATTCTTGCGATTCTGGGTGGGATTGCAATTCTTTCTCTCCTTCTTGTGAATACCTGGCACACGAAACAGGAACTTAAAAGAGCCCTGATGCAGGGACAGGAACAGGAACGGATTATGAAAACCCTGATCAGTAATCTGCCAGGGGTTGTGTACCGGTGTGCAAACGATAAAGACTGGACGATGATGTATATCAGTGACGGGTGCAGGCAACTGACGGGGTATGAGCCGGAAGATTTCATCGGAAATAAAACTCTTTCCAATAACGATATCATCCATCCTGAGTATCGCGACGATATCTGGGATATCTGGCAGAAAAAATTGCAGATGAACGATTACTTCGAGGGTGAATATCCGATTATCACCCGGAATGGAGAGACCAGATGGGTGTGGGAGCGGGGAAGGGGGATTTTTGGCGATGACGGGACGATCCTCTTCCTTGAAGGGTTCATTTCAGACATTACCGACCGGAAACAGATGGATGAAGCGCTGAAGGAGTCTTATCAGAAGATCCGTCTTTTAACCGGCCTGACCAGGCATGATATTCTCAATCAGCTGACCTCCATGCAGCTCTGTCATGACCTGGCACGTGACAGCGAGAACATGGAGGAGTGTATGACCTTTGTGGACCGGGCATCTGCCATTGGAAAACGAATTGAGGCAACCATTGGGTTTACCCGTGAATATGAAGCATTCGGGACAGCCGGAT
Source organism: Methanospirillum hungatei (assembly GCF_020216685.1). Classification (GTDB taxonomy): domain Archaea; phylum Halobacteriota; class Methanomicrobia; order Methanomicrobiales; family Methanospirillaceae; genus Methanospirillum; species Methanospirillum hungatei_B. The sequence continues at coordinate 3,072 of NZ_JAIWNS010000043.1, forward strand.
CAGGATGGCAGCAGGTATGTAAGGTTATCGAATCTGCAAAAACCGAACTCTCTCCGGGTGAGGTCATTATTGAAAACCTGGTTCCTTCTGACCTGACCGTCTATGCAGATCCCATCATCCGGAAGGTATTCACAACGCTTCTTGATAATGCCATCCGCCATGGGAGAACGGTAACCAGGATTCGGTTTTCTGCACGGGAAGAGAATGGGTCCATGATCCTTATCTGTGAGGATGACGGGGTCGGAATTGCTGAAGAGGAGAAGACCCGTATCTTCCAGCGGGGATATGGAGCACATACGGGTATCGGCCTCTTTTTAGCACGGGAGATACTCTCGATTACCGGACTTGATATCTGTGAGACCGGAACACCGGGAGAAGGGGCCAGGTTTGAGATATGGGTACCATCCGGGAAGTGGAGGAGAACAGGGGATATCCGTTCATGAGATTGAGGTATAAGAGGTCAAAAAGCACCGGTATTATTCTTCATGATAATTCTTCTTCTGGGATGCTCCGGCTCTCTCTCTGATCCTGGAATTCGACAATCTCCGGTTACCTCTCCTCAATTTCCGTATTCATACTCTCCGGATTATTATGCTACCCGTCTTGTATCGGGGTCCCCGGCACAGGATACCTTTCGGGCATTTGATAATCTGGTCTTTAATTAAAACGATAATGGTCTAATTGTGATTAGTACTAATCGTGATTAGATTTTTTGTGGGTTTTCAGAAAGAGCGTATGAATTAGGGTTTTTTGGATTTTACTGGATTAAAGTAGACTCTTTATACATAACTTGGTTCGCATAATTTTATACCCGCTATAACCGCACAATCATATTACACAATTTTACCGAAAATTGTGCATTACAGTTTTTCTATTGCAAAATTTTCAGAACGTCAGGATAGGTATATTCTGGATGCTCTTATTATCTTATTATCTTATTATTGTTCGATCAAAAATCAGACCGGTAGATTTTTATAATAATTGGTCTAATCATGATTAGTACTAATCGTGATTAGACATTTTATCAATAGGCATAAAGAACTTCAGGTTCTGGAAAAAGAGTGGGATAAACCTACGGCAAGTCTGATTATCGTATATGGTCGGCGCAGGATTGGAAAAACCCGGCTTTTATCAGAATTCACCCGTGATAAATCAGGAGTATTATTTTTTGCAGAAGATACTGCTCCACGTGTTCAAATTGAAGGGCTGAAAACTCTTATTTCCCAGTATCTTCAAGACCCTCTTCTTGCAGATCTTCCAATCTACACATGGTCACAATTATTTGATTATCTCAGTTCACATCAACCGAATCAACGCTCTTATCTCATCATTGATGAGTTTAGTTACCTGATTAAATCAGATCAATCGGTGTTATCTGCTATTCAGAAAGCGTGGGATATGCGACTTTCCGCATCACCATGGGTAATAATTCTGACTGGTTCACTCCTGGGCCTGATGAGTGATGCTGCGTTATCCCACACTTCACCACTTTATGGACGAAGAGATCGGGATATTCTTTTAAAATCCCTTCCATTCTCAGAAGCCAAAAAATTCCTTCAGGGTTCATTCGAAACATGTCTCCAGATGTACTTTATTATTGGAGGAATTCCTGAATATCTAAACCGGGCAGGAGAATATTCTGATATTGATGCTTTTACGTCGAATGAATTCTATGATATGTTTGGGTATTTCTATCGAGAACCATATTTCTTATTATCACAGGAATTTCGGGAATTGAAGATATATCAGTCCATTTTGGGGTCGCTTGCTTCCGGAAGAACAACACCATCAGAAATTGCGACATCTATTGGATTAGATACCCGGAATCTCTATCCCTATCTTGAGAGTATGATACGGCTTGGATTTGTTGAGAAAGAATCTTCCATAATTGGCAGCCCCAAAAAAAGTATCTATAGAATATCGGATTCACTTCTGGATTTCTGGTACACATTTGTCTTTCCGAACAGGAGATTTATTGAACTCTCTCATCCTCTGACTCCCGCCCATACACATTTTTTTGGCAGGAAGTTTGAAGTTTTCATCCGGGAGGAAGTAATATCCCGCTTGTATCCCGGACAGGATGCCGGCAGATGGTGGCATAAAGAAGAGGAGATTGACTGTATTGTTTTTGATTCACGAAACCATTCGGTTGTTTTTTGTGAATGTAAATATTCTCGATTAACCCTCTCAAAGGCATATCAGGTTCTTCATACGCTGGAAAAAAAGGCTGAACTGGTTCCATTTGATATGAATGTATGGAAATCTAAAAAATTCTGCTTATTTGTCAGGAATGTAGAAGAAAAAGAGAAATTGATGAAGGAAAGATATCTGGTATACGACATTCGTGATATTGAAAAATTATATTCTGATGCCTGATGCGAGAAAACTTCCGGAAGATCAGGATCTGCAGAACTTGAAAACCTTCATGATCCTTTAAGATAATATGATTCTGAATACGTCTACTCCCTAAGTTCGGGGAGTCGGAGGATCAATGAATCACATTGTCATGTCTATCCTGGCTTTTGCTTTGGTTTTGAGCGTATGTATTCCCACCTTGGCATCCGGTGCAGATATCCAAAATATCACGGGAACCTGGACGGGTGAAGGAGAGATAACGAATTGTGATGGCATTATCACTCCATCGGTTTTATCGTATACTCTTTTCAATCAGTCTTCCCGTGTTTTTGAAGGGCACTGTGAAGATAATACCGGTTTTCCCAAATCAATAATTGGGTGTATTGGGCCGGATAACCGGTCGGTACTGATGCTATCAGAAGGCGGGGTTCTTCGTATTGGTTCATTCCTGGGGTCAGAAGAACTAATATCTGCAACTGTTCACCCTGATAAAAATGTTTCAATTGAGAGACTTTTCAGAAACCCCACTCTAAACATTCCGGATTATAAGATTGAAGACATCACCGGCTGGTGGCCGTTTCTTACCACCGAATCGCTTGGGAAAAATGGCCTATATATGAATGTAACGCAGGATGGAGGGGGTATCGCTGTAATCAACCAGTCCGGCCGGTTATTGAATGGAACTCTTGTTCTCCCAGACCGGAATGAATACGCATTATCCGGGTGTCTTTCCGGTGATGGAATGACGATTGTTGCCCATACCACAAAACCCTCGCTCATACTTGGGAGAATAATCGATGGGAATACCGGTATACTTCATGAACTGCCTGATGACATGTCTGATCCGGCTGTCAGAACCTGGCGTTTTTCCAGGGATGGTCAGTATGCCATACCAGAACCAGATCTTCCAGATCTGACCGGGATATGGAATAGTACCGAATCTGAATATACCGGTATCACTCCTGCCGATGAATCTGAATATCAGCCGGTTATCCTTTCCATAGATACTCATGAAGGTTCGCTCTTCTCCGGAGATATCGATTACACGGGAGAATATGAGCGGATATGGGGAGCTTTCAGTGATGATGGTCGCTCACTTCTCATGAAAGGAGAGGGCGGGGCAATAATTCTTGGGTACCTTCAGGAAGATGAGATGAAGGGGGTTATTATCAGACATGACGGGCAATCACTTATATTCTTTTCTGCGATGAGATAAAGGGTATAGTATGGGTTCTATTCATTAACCGGGGTTAAAACGATGGAATTATATTGGTAGTGATTACTGTACTAGTACTGCACGATCTTCAGATACATATCGTTTCGCAAATATATATGATGTCCCGATATATGTATAAGAAAAAAGAAAGTTCTCATCTCCTCCCCTTTCCTATTCAATTATCTCTCATTCTATCAATTTTCATCCTTTGTTTTCTCATTCCCGTATCATCAGGAGCTGATGAAAAGAGCGGTGTGGAATATCAGTACTGGGCTGATGAAAACTACCCTCCCTTTGAATTTAAGGACAACTCCGGGAATGCTGCTGGTTTTTCTGTTGATATTATCCGTGCAATTGGGAAAGAAGCAGGTTTCACGGTCAATGTAACGCCTCATCCATGGGGGGAGGTAAAAGCAGCACTATCCAACCATACTATTGATCTTTCAGGGACAATGGCATACGATATCAACCGGACCGACCGGTTTGTATTTTCTGTTCCCATCGTTACCCTGAACTGGTACCTCTATGTTCAGGAACATTCAGATATTACCTCTCTTGACCAGCTCAAAGGCAAACGGATCATACTTGCCAGTGGGGATATCTGGGAAGAAAAACTGGAAAACGCCCGGTTTCCAGCAAATATCACGATTGTTCCTGATTACCGTGAGCAGTTATTGCAGATGTCTGCCGGTGGGTATGATGCAGCTATTATTAACAAACCGGTTGCCTCGTACCTGATGGAGCAGCTTGGGATAAGGAATTTAAAGCCGGCTGGAGAACCAATTGAACGACTGAAACTTTGTGTTGCGGCCCATAAATCAGATCCGGATCTGATTGGAAAGATAAACGAAGGCATCGTTATCATCAATAGAAACGGTGAATATGAACGGATCTCAAATCTTTGGTTTGCTCCCATAGAGCGGCAGTATGAGGCAGAGTTATTTCAAAAGGTTTTTTTGTATGTCTTGTTGCCTGTTTTAGGGCTGCTCTTTGTCATCTTCATGTGGATCTGGACACTACGGAGAATGGTTGCCAGGAAAACAGTGGAGCTTCAGAATGAATTATCTGCACGAATTGCAGCACAAAATGCGTTACTTGCAAGTGAAAAGAAGTACCGTGCACTTTTTGAAGACTCAATCCTTGGCATATTCCGGATAGATCCTGATGGCCGGTTTTTGGAGATGAATCCTGCATTTGCAGGGATTTATGGGTATAAAAATCCTGAAGAGATGAAACAGGCTTTAAAGGAGAAAGACACTCCTCTCTCTTCTCTGACGAATAAGGAGAATCCCATCTATGGCCTCCTCAAACAGCAAAGTGAAGTAACCGGGTTTGAGCTTGAAGAGAAGAGGCAGGATGGAACGCCTTTCTGGATAAACGTTCATATGAAGGTCGTCTGTGATGATAATGGTGCAATAGAATTCTATGAGGGAACTGCCGAAGATGTTACGAGAAGAAAAATGGCAGAGTATGAAAATGAGCTGGCCCTTGCCCAGATAAAGAAGAACATAGCAGAACTTTCCATATTAAACGATGGAATCCGAAACCCGCTGACCATCATAGCCACTCTTTCAGAAAACCTTGGTCCTTATGAAAACGCAATCATTCAGGAACAGATTAAAAAGATTGATCTTCTGATCAATCAGCTGGATATCCGATGGGTTGAGTCGGAAAAAATTATCAATTATCTGAGAAAACACCATGATATCCATATAACCATAAAACAAAAGGATACGTGAAAGGTGTTTTCATCTTATTGTTTTATTGGAATAAACCAGAATGCATCCTGGATTATGGCCTGAAATTTTCTCATTGTATTATCCGGATGACACATCCCACTGCTCAATATTTTTAGTTTTCGGATTCCATACGATACCGACCAGAATCACCTGGTTTGATTTTGCCAGATATTTCTCTGCATATCCCTTTTTCATTATCTGACTGAGAGGATTTCTATCTCCACTTTTATCAATTCCCAGGACCTTAAATTCAAATATCCAGGTAATTGAGCCGGCCTGAAGTGAAAGGTCAATCCTTCCTTTATTTGTGACATCCTCAGGGATAACGGGAAAGCCAAGACTGGAGAGCCATGCATAGAAAACACTGGCATAATACCCTTCATATTGAGATATCGGGTTTTTCCTGTACCAGTCATGAGGAATTGATGCAAACAATGCCTGGATACGGGTACGCAATCCCTCTGCATCTCCAGTCTCGAGAATTCTCCGATATGCCGGGACAGATACATTTTGGGCATCCGGACCGAGAATAGAGAGAATCATTCGGTTAAACGATTCACGAACTTCACGGTTTGGAAATCCCAGGGTATACCATGTTCCGATATCAGGGTTACTCTCCCAGGAATGGATCGTTAGGTACCCTGCCTGAAAAAGGAGCGTTTCAACCCGGATCCGCTCAGGATCAAACGATCCTAAAAGTTCATCTCCGGCAACCATACCGTCTAATTCTGCCGGTAATCGTGGTGCATTTTTCCACAATTCAATGAGAAAACCTGGTGGGCCGGTCTCAAACCAGTATGGTCTGAATACTCCTTTGGAAAAGAGAAGAAGGATGTCAAAGGGATTATAGACCTTCTCACCGTTCCATGAATAGCCATTATACCATTCTCTGACCTTTTCTTTGTTAAATTCCGAAATATATGCTCCAAAAATATGCTCCAGATCATGTTCAGTGTATCCACAGATTGCAGAATATATATCATCAAGCGTGATATCGTTCAGGTTATTCAGGCCAGAGAAAATTCCGGTCTTTACAAATTTAGAGACGCCGGTAAGCATCACAAACTTCAGGCTGAAATCGAGGGATTTGAGGATTCCGTAAAAGTCTCGCAGCATATCCCGCATCTCTGCAGCGATAACCGGCGTTTTCAGGGTATCCAGGATTGGTTTATCATATTCATCGATAAGGATTACAATCTGCATCCCGGTCTTTTTCTGAATATTTCTGACAATATACTCAAATTTCCCTCCACTCGTCGTAGGAACCGGGGTACATTCATATTGGAGCGCCCATGAGTCTAATATTTCATGAATTCTCCGCTCCAGTTCCTCAGGTGTTCTGACAGGAGCGACAGACCAGTCTATTCTGAGAACCGGGTATCGGAGTGAAAAATCCCATCCCGATTCTGGTGTATCAAGATACAATCCGGAAAACAGGTCCCGGTTTCCTGAAAATGCACAATCGATGGTATCAAGAAGAAGGCTTTTTCCAAATCTACGGGGCCGTGAGAGAAAATAATATTTACCCTGTTTGGTGAGTTTGGAAATATATTCGGTTTTATCCACATAGGTATACCCGTCGGTGATGATGGTGGAAAAAGACTGAATACCTATGGGTA
>NZ_JAIWNS010000044.1 GCF_020216685.1 Methanospirillum hungatei
GTTTTTTCTTATACATTATCTTTGTGCAATCTACAAGCATATGATAAGTTCAAATGGTATTCTGCTCATACTATTTGTATCTCCCTAAAAGATAAAGGATTCAGCGGTTCATCCTCCACTTGCCCTGTGGAATCCGGATCTCAAACCTCGCTCCATGTCCGTATGTCCCCCTCTCTTCAATGGTAATACCGGTGATTGCCAGGATCTCTCTGGTGAAAAATAATCCAAACCCGGTATTTTTACCATATCCATGCTCAAAGAGGTGTGGTTTCTCGTCATATTGGATTCCTGCTCCGTTATCTTCAATTATCCATGAGAGGTGTCCATCCTCCCATTCATCTTCATAAAAGATCCGTATCTCTGAGAGATCGGGGCCTGCATACCGGAAAGCATTTTCTATTATATTATATATTGCCCGTTCCATGAGCGGATCGGCAAAGACCTCAAGACCGTTCAGATCTATTCTGATTCTGACTGGTTCTCTTTGGAGCTGCTCTGATACCGATTGAACCATTGCCGCAATATCATGCCATACTGCCTGTTTCACCCCTATGTTCTGGTAATCATGAGTAAATTCTATGGCTTTTTGTATAATCAGGGCAATCTTTTCAATTCGGTCTATATTCTCCTTAGTCTCCTCTGAAATCGGGGTAAGTCTGGTTTTATCAAGGAAGATGAGAAGGCTGTTTAGTGAGTTCCTGATATCATGCCTGGTAATGTCAGAGAGAAGATTTAATTTCTTATTAGCCTCGTACAGTGCTTTCTCCGCTTCTTTCTTCTCGGTGATATCGGTATGGGTTCCATACATCATATGGGGGGATCCGTCGTCAGTCCAGGACAGTACCTGTCCGCGATCATGAATATATACCCAATTTCCGTTTTTATGCCGCATCCGGAATTCTGCATCATAATGCTGATTTTCTTTGTTGAAATGTTTTTTCAGGATATCCATCACGACCGGTAGATCGTCAGGATGGGTGAGATTTTCCCATGTATGGATGTTCACCGGCATGAGTTCTTCTTTGGTATACCCCAGCATCTCTGCCCATATGGAATTGATGGCGACATCTCCGGTCTGGACATTCCATTCCCAGGTTCCTGCCCTGGTCCCGGCAATAATACTGGCAAGACGTTGCCGCTCTTCCCAGAGCTCTTCTTCGGCAAGTTTTTTCCCGGTAATATCCCTGACCCATTCCATGAAAAGAATAACTTCCCCCTCATCGTTCAGCAGGGGAATGACCCGGAGATCAACCCATAATCCTTCCGGTAGTTTCACTTCGGTCTGAATTGCCTGTCTGGTTTTTAAGACATTTCCTGCCAGGCAGTCAGGACATATGGTATCCAGGCCCCGGTAGGTTGAATAACATTTTGAACCTGGTATTCGGAACTCTGGAGGAACTGAACCAAATCCGTTCAAGTTGCTATAGATGATATTCATATCTGGGTCATGGATTGAGATCATATCAGGAACAAGGTCGAGTATTTTGTGAAACCGTTCTTCGCTCCGGGCAATCGCCTCTTCGATCTGCTTATGTTCGGTAATGTCAAGAATTGTCCCTTCATAGAAGATGGGGTTCCCTTTTTCATCAGAAATACTCCGGACATTGACAGAACCGGTAAATTTTGTCCCGTTCTTTTTCTTAAATTCAATCTCTCTGAGAAATACCGGCTGTCCTGTCTTCAGATCTTCTAAAAGGGCCTTTCTGTCCTCTGATTTGGAATGCAGATCCAGGTCTACTCTCCGGTTGAATCTGAAAATTTCAGCCTGATTTTCATACCCGAACATCCGTGCCATTGCATCATTGATCATGATAATCTGCCCGGATGGTGTAGTCTGGAATATCCCTATTGTTGCATCTTCAAAGATATGCCGGTATTTTTCCTCACTTCTCTGTAACTCCTGCTCTGCATGCTTGAGATCAGTGACATCATGGGTAATCCCCCGCATCCCGGCTACAATTCCGTCCTCATTCACAACCGGGTTTGCCCGTATCTCCATGATTCGTTCTGTACCGTCTTTGTGACGTGCTGATACGATAAGGGAATGAACTTTCCCGGGTAATTGCAGGTGTTGTGCAAGTTCGGCCATGACCATCTCGTGGGATTCTTCCTGTACAAGATTGAGTATTGAGGAATTGAGCAGTTCATCAGGGGTATATCCGAGAAGATCATAAACCTGCCGGCTGATATAGGTGAAATTACCCCTGTCATCTATCTCCCATATGATATCTGGGGACGTCTCTATCAGATCTCGTAATTTTCGCAGGTTCTCTTTAAGTGTCTCCTCTGTTTTGATAAGGTCTGTATGAGCGACCCGCAACTCTTCCAGCTGCTGGTGTAACTCCTCATCCTTCTCCCGTGCCTCCTCAAGGAGGGTGTCCCGCTCAGCCACCGTCCGGGCGAGAGTGATTGCACTCCAGCATTCCTGTGATATCAGGTGAATGAGCCGGGTGTAAAAGTGCATGACATGATCAACTGTCTGATGACTCCACCGGGGGACCTTCAGAAGGGCATTGAGGTATGCATCTATATCAAACCCATATTGTTCAGCCTGCTTTCTGAACAGGTCTGTGTTAATCTCTTCATCATCGAAGAAAAACTGCCCGAGGAACAGATTTCCAATGTGGGTATTTCCGATGGTAATGGGCGTTGCGATATCCCACATATTGTTTTTACACCGATACAGCCGGAATGTACCCGGATATACACCCTGTGATAAGATCGTATCACTTTCAATGCAGTTTTTACACGTCTCAGGGTGTATCCTGTGATATTGCACACAGATATCCTGCCAACCGGTCGCAACCAGGATATTTCCTTTCAGATCAAGTATGGCAACGCCAATCCCGCTGACCGCGTAAAAATCATTCATCAGAAGCTGTAATTCGTCGGTATCTATGATCTGTGCAAGATCCAGGCTGCCGATATCCCCGTCAGGTTCAAGGAGAGAGGAGAGTTTCTCCCTGATTCTGTTTTCATTCTCTTTTAATCGCTTTTCTGCCTGTAACCGCTCAATTTCTCCTGATGCTCTGACAGACACCATCTTGAGAAGAGATTCAGCCAGATGCAGGGTTTCAGGTTCTTTTTTCCATATGACCGAGATGACTCCGACAGGAATTCCTGAATAACTCCAAATGGTTCCCCCGACATACCCATTGGCCTGGAGTCTCAAAAGGAGGGGATCATCCTGAAAGGCAAGGTGCACATTATGGTCATATGAGTAGATCGTTTTCCCGATAACATGGGATAATATGGTATGATGAATCGGAAATACGTCTGATTCAGGGTTATCAGAACCGGGACAGGATGCAAGGGTTTGTGCCCTGTTATTCCCGGTCAGAACGTCGATTGAGACATAGGATGCTGCGAGGATCTCTTTGAGATACCGGACCACTGACTGGAAGAAGTCTTCTCCGTACTGGAGATAATCTGACTGAAGCAGGAAATTTCGTGTATCATCTATACGTTTCTCATCGGTGATGTCTGTGGCAATCTCCAGCCTGACCAGTCTTCCGTCTGTCCACCTGATAGCCCGGTCCCGGCAGTCGTACCACCGGTTATTTGATGGGTTGTGACATTCCCACCGATATACTCCGGCAGGCTCGGTATTCACAACCAACCGGTTATTTGTACAGAATTCACAAGGGGTATTTCGCCCCTCATTCAGCCATTGATAACATCTCTTCCCGGCATCATCACCAAAGACTGCCCGTGCCTTTTTATTAATGTAGAGCAGTTCATAGGTTTCCATGTCCGCTACATAGATGATAGCGTCAATGCTGTCCAGAATCGTATAGAGCTGGGCCTGTACCTCTTCAATTAAGAGTGTTTTGCTGTCAGGCATGAACTGGCCGGGGTGGTCTTTATGTCCCTGGGTGCTGCCCGTACGTCTGATTCTCTCCCCATCCAATGCGTATTTGTGAATGTGATGATGTTTTCTGAGATAGTCCAGTATCTTTACTGAATGTACCCACTCCTGGTCCAGAGACTGGATCATATCATCGATTCGTGAAACCTGCTCCCTGATCTGTCTTTCCAGCTCTTGAGAATCCATCATATCTTGCATGTCGATAAGAGTAGTTATGATGGTGAGTGGATTTCGTATCCCGTCGTTCAGGATAGCAAGTTTTGCAATATTCTCCTGAATCTGGGTGGTCAGTTTCTCCTTCTCTTCCTCAAGGAGGATCTCCTGGGTGATATCCCTTCCCTGGGCAATGGTTGCAACTACCTGTCCATCAGGATCATAAATGGTGGAAGAATTCCATACGAGGGTCTTTATCTCACCGTTCCGGTGCTGAATAGCGAGTCTGACCGTATCCCACCTGACCCCCTCATGGGTCGTTCTGATAAGCCGCATCGATTGCGCTGCATTCTCCGGTGGGAAGAGTATTTCAAGAGTTTTTCCTTTCAGATCATCAGCATTCCATCCACTCAGGAGTTCAAATGAATGATTGGCTCTGGTGATCAGAAGGTTCTTGTCCCAGACAAGAATGGGAACATTTGCATTGTTAATCAGGTTTTCAAGGTATGCATTTGTCTCTTTGAGGAGAGTCTCATGTCTGCTCCTTTCGGTGATGTCCTGAATGAGGGTCGCAAATTGTCCTTTCCTTGGGGAATAGGCCGTAACCTCAAAAAATTTGTCAAGTTCACTGCTATAGTTCTCAATATGGACAGTCTGACCGGTCAGAGCTACCCTGCCATAGGTATCAATCCAGTACTGTTCAGTTCCTGGTAATACTTCACGTACGGTTTTGCCAATGATATCTTCTCCCTTAAGTCCGGTTAACTCAGTAAATGCCGGATTTACTTCGATAAACCGATAATCAACAGGATTTCCATCAGTATCACAGATGATCTCATGAAGGGCTATGCCGGCAATATTGTAGGTAAAGAGCTGCCGGTAGGTATGTTCCCGGTCATCTATCTCCTGCTGTGCAGTGTATATCTCTTCAAGTTGCTGCTTGAGTTCTTCTTCTGAGCTCTGTATCTGTTCATATGCCGATAAAAGTTCGATATTCCGTTCGGCCAGGTCTGTAGTTGCTGTCTCTTTCAGAACTGAAAGATAGGTCACTGTTCCGGCAACAAGGACGAATATCACTGCCCGTATTTCTGCCCCGGCCATGATGGAGTGATCATGGGTATACAGAAAGATAAGAATGATGTAAATAATTGTGAGCACGATGGAGAAGAGAAAGCCACGCAGGAAGTAAAATGCACAGGCAATAATTATCGGAAAATAATACAGGTTCTGAAATATGGTTGTCCACCCTGACTGGAGAGAGAGAATACTGATACTAATGGCAGATGCAGTGGTAAGAATAAGAAGAATGAGGGGTAATTTTTCCGGAATCCTGATAGTACGAAGATATGATACTACACAACTTTGGGTAAAGAGATCAGGTTCATCCTTTCCCATCACGTTCAGATGCTCCTATAATGTCTACTTTTGTCTGCTTCAGGCATCGTCCGGTCAAGGGATGGACTCTGGTGATCATATGCAGGAACCACTGGAGTTTGATGTTGTCGTATCATCTCTATTCCTGGCGCCATTTACCAGATGGAACCCGGATCTCAAATCGTACACCTGACCCATAGATGCCGGTCTCATGGATCTCTATCCCGGTGATTGAGAGGATCTCCCTGATTAAAAACAATCCCATTCCGGTATTTTTCCCAAAACCCCGTTCAAATATTTTTTCCTTCTCTTCGACCGGAACACCCCCTCCATCATCTTCATAGGTGAGGATACAGTCGGTGTCATGGATTTCGTATGCTACTGTGATATGGGTAAGATTTTGTCCATGCCTGACTGAGTTCTCAACCAGATTATACAGCACTCTCTCGAGCATGAGATCTGCATATATCTCTAGTTTATCAAGATTTGACTCGATTCTGATACCTTTTGCAAGGTTGATGATTCCCTGCTGACTAAATACTGACTCAATCTTTTGCCATGCAGGAGCTGCTGTTCCAAGGTCCTGGTACTCTTTGGTAAACCTGATCAGATGTTCAATATCAGCAGATGCCTGAGAGATGGTATTCAGATACTTCAGAATGGTAGGATCTGATACTGATTCTTTGATCTCATCACTATAAAGCGATGCAATCATGACCCGGTTAAGGATATCATGACGGGTGATGCTTGATAAGATGTTGAGTTTATTATTTGCCTTCTGTGCAGCATCATGGGCTTTTCTGATCTCACTGATGTCATGAATCTGAATAAGCAGACAGGGTTGACCATGAATAAGTAATCGTGACCATGCAACCTCGGCAATGATCTGCGTATTCATCCGGTTCGTGAGTATCATCTCCTTTCGGTATACCTCATCACCTCTCTCCATAAGATCTTTCAGGATATCGCTCCCTCCCACTGCAGATAACGCCGGTATTGCGTCTATTTGTTTTCCCAGAACCTCGTCATCCGAAAGGCCGAACATGTCATGAAATCCATGATTTACTTCAAGAATCTTCCCTGAACAGTCTATGATAAGGATGGGGTCAGGAGTCTGGTTAAATATTGAGATGAACTTTATCTCATTGTCCCGTAAGGTCTCTTCTGCCTCTCGTCGTTTCGTGATATCCCTGCTGACTCCGATAAACCCGATGGGGTCCCCCCATTTGTCATAGAGTGGTCTGGCAATAACCTCGGTCCACACACTGGATCCGTCTTTACAGGGCTGTTCAACCTCAAAGGTTTGCTGGGGTACAGCCAGTCCCTGTTTTATCAACATCTGTGCATCCTGCAGAATTTTCTGGACCTTGTCGATGGATGACGGGCTTATGGTCTCTTCCAGTGTACTTTCCATCACTTCCTGTGGTGTATATCCCCGAAGATGCCAGACAGACGGGCTGATATAGGTGAACCGGCCTGAAAGGTCCATGGTCCAGATGACATCGATGGAATTCTCGGTTATAAACCGATACTGTTCTTCACGCTTTTTGAGTTCATCCTCTGCACGTTTCCGGTCAGTGATATCGTGGTGGGCTGACAATATACACAACTCACCTTTATAGGTGATAAAAATCCCAAATCCAATCGCCCAGAACTTCTTTCCTGACGGGGTCTTTAAGTCCATCTCAAAGTTTGTGACAATGCCATTCTTCTGAAGGGTTTCAAGCCAGAGTTTTCGCCGTGATGGATCAGCCCAGACATCAGGAGCCTTGGTATTGTACAGTTCATCCATGCTGGAAAATTCAAAAAGAGCCATAGCCTCGGGATTTGCATACCGGATGGTGCCGTCAGGAGTGACTATGCTTATGGATATGGGAAGGTTGTCAATAATATGTCTGAACTGGCTCTCCTGCTCTTTAAGGGCGTTTGATGTCTTTTTTAGTTCGGTAATATCCTGATTGACACCAAATACCCTGACCGGCCTGCCCTCTTCATCGGTTTCAACCTCTCCAAATGAGTAGAGATAGCGTTGCTCTCCGGTTTGCGGGAGAATGATCCTCATCTCGATATTGTAGGACTTTCCGGTTGAGAGGGCATTGGCGAATATATCCCGTATCCGTGGCCGGTCCTCCGGATGGATCATAAGGGCTATCTCATCAAATGAAGGGGTTGCATCAGGAGGATATCCAAACAAGGCCAGGGCTTCTTCAGATGCAGAGAACCGTTTTGTGGCAATATCAAGTGTCCAGTTGCCGACATGGGCTATGCTCTGGCTTCTCTGTAGATTATTGAGCGTTATTTCTGCCTGTTCTTCAGTGATTTTCTCTCTGGTAATATCCTCTATGATGATTCCAAACCTGTACCCCTTACTGGTCTGGATAGGAAACGTGACCTGTCGTATATACCTGGGCAGGCCGTCATGGCCAAGGATCTCCGTAATGACCGGTTGCTGTGATGCCGGGACTCCGGTTTTCAGGGATTCTTTTATCCGTGCCTCCATCTCTTCCAGATGTTTTCTGGTTTTTCTTTCGGGGAGCATCATCCGAAACATTATGTCCCATACTTTCATCCCCGATGCATCATCTTTTACAATGCCGGATATTTTTTCAGCAGCAGGATTCCATTCGATGATCTCCCCTTCCTCGTCGATCAGAATGACTGCATCTGCTGTATTTTCAATAAAGGAACGAAGCCGGTATTCACTCTCACGGAGCGCTTCTTCACTGGTTATCCGGTCGGTAATATCTACCGCCTGGACAAGGAGGAGTTTATCCTCACCTGATAGTATGACATCGCCTGATACGAGGACATGGAGGATTTTTCCAGTATGGGTTCTGATTTCGGTCTCGTAATTATGAAGATGGCCCCTGGTCTCCAGTTCATGGATAAGTTCTTTTCTTTTCTCTGGTGTCAGAATATTAAGTTCAAGGGACGTTTTCCCTATGACCTCATCCCGTTTATATGATAACCGCTCAAGAAATGCATCATTCACATCAACATATGTGCCGGTTGCAAGATCAGACAGCCCTGCAATTGCAGGATTTGCATGGAAAGCTTTCGAAAACCGCTGCTCTGATTCAAGGAGTTCTTTTTCAGCCTGTCTTCGTTTCACTGCCTGCATGACCTTGTGACTGAGCTCAGCAAACTGGGCTTTCGGGTCTCCTCCCTTCTGCAGATAAAAATCAGCCCCGTTATTAATGGCTTCAATAACTACCTCTTCTCTTCCCCGGCCGGTGAAGAGGATGAAGGGCATCTCCGGAAACTTCTCCCTGATTTTTTTTAAAAATTCGATACCATCCATATCAGGCATCAGGTAATCTGATATGATGGCATCATAGGACCTGATTGATGGTGATTCTGCAAGATCCACAGCAGTTATTGAGGTGTCAACGACAAATTCTCCGCTCCTCTCAAGAAATAGTTTTGCAAGGTCCAAAAGGAGTTCTTCATCATCTACATAGAGGATATGGATCATGATCTTGGGGGGATGAATCCTGATACCTGATCTTTTATATGGTCTTGATTTTTACATGTATTGGTGCAGATAACCGGAAAACCATTACGGATACTACTGATTATCCCTTTATCACTATAAAACACTTCGCTTCTGTCCATAGCTGGTTTCCCATAGTATTCGTGTCTATGGAAATATATGCTATGCAGAAAAAGGTTATGCCGGGAGGGAACAGGAGAGTCTGATTGAGTTTAAGAGGACCACTATGGTCGCCAGCTGATGACCGATTGCCCCCATGACCGGGGTCAGGGCTCCGACGGCAGCGATACCAATAAGAAAGAGATTCAGAAACAGAGCAAGACCGATATTTTGTGCTATCGTCCGGCTGGTTTTTCTCCCTAACCGGATAAATGACGGGAGTGCAGAAAGGCCCTTTTCCATAAGGATCACTCCTGAGCTCTCGAGAGCGAGGGTATTCGCACGACTCCCGATTCCAACTCCAAGGTCAGCCCTGACTAATGCCGGACCGTCATTTGTTCCGTCTCCGATAAAACATACTACCTCTCCCTGTTCCTGGAGTCTTGCGATATATGTCTCTTTATCCTGTGGAAGAAGTCCGGAGAAAGTCATGGTGTCCGGGATATGGAGCTCTGCTGCGATGGATCGGGCTACGTTCGTATTGTCTCCGGTAAACATTGCATATTTATATGCTCCGATCTGCTTCAGGGATGTAAAGGCCTCCCTGGTATCGGTGTGCAGGGTATCGGAGATGCAGAGTGTACCAATATATTCGTTGTTTTGAGCAACCAGAACCTCAGTCTCATTGCCATGCATCAGTCCCTGATGTGACGTTGCCTTCTTGGGAAGAGGTACAGAGCGTTCCTCTAAAAATTCCCTGCTTCCGACCAGGACCGGTAACCCGTTCCAGATATCCTCTATTCCTTTTCCTGGTATATGTCGTGCTGTGCCCACGTGAGTGATCTGAATGCCTCGTTGCCCTGCTTCTTCTCTGATGGATTTCGCAATAGGGTGAGGGGAAGACCGCTCAGCAGAGGCGGCTATGGTAAGAACCTCCTCTTCTGTATGCCCCTTTTCTGGGATGACTGAGATTACTTTCATCTCACCTGATGTCAGGGTTCCGGTTTTATCAA
>NZ_JAIWNS010000045.1 GCF_020216685.1 Methanospirillum hungatei
AAACAAATATGGTAATCTGCTTGCATACCTCAAGGAATTTCCCACTCTTTATAAGAATCCCCCGCTTCGCTGCAGGACCAATCGCTGCAAGGACAGCTGACGGGGTGGCCAGGAGGAGTGCACAGGGACAGGAGACGATAAGGACAGTGATACCTCTGGTTATGTCACCGGTTATAAGGGTAATCATACCGGCGATGATGAGAATGACCGGCGTGTAATACCCGGCAAACCTATCTATCATCGGATGGGACGGAGGCCTTCGAAGTCCTGCTTCTTTGACCAGTTCCACAACTTTTGCATAGGATGACTGAGCGGCAGGGTTTGATGCGGTAATAACCAGTGCCCCGTCAAGGTTCATACTTCCTGAGAAAACGGCATCACCGGGTTTTTTATTGATTGGAAGGCTTTCTCCGGTGCGGAAGGATTCATCCACGTCCGAATGCCCGGTGACGATATACCCATCCACGGGGATTCTCTCACCCGGATGGATCATGATCTGGTCACCGGTCCTGATATCCTCAACTGGTATTTCGTGAATTGTTTCATCAAGAATGAGACTGGCTGTCGTGGGGGCTGCCTGCACCATCATATTCAGGTCTTTTTTTGTCCTGGTGTAGAGGAAGTCTTCTACCAGTTCTCCAATCGTGAGGATGAGGGCTATTTCAGCAGCAGCAGTAAATTCTCCAATCAGCACCGCTGCAACAAGAGCAAGGGCTGCAAGTTCACAGACATTCCATTCTCTTCTGATAAGTCCCTGGATTGCTTCCTTGATAATTGGGTAGGCAGTGAGGGCAAGGGCTGCAAGAGCTGCAGGGATCTGAATCTCTTCAACCGGGATGATAGTATATTCCGTCAGTACGGCGATGAAGACAAAAACCCCGGCTATGAGCACTCGTATGATGGTCTTTTTCAGGTCCTCTTCCGCATGGTCATGAATGCACCCACAATCATGAGAGCAGCCGGTCTTCCTATCGCAGGTTCTCTCTTCTGAAGTCATGGATGGTTCACCTACTTTAAATATGCTCATTTATCTTCTGCAAAATCTCAATGAAGGTCCGGGTATCATCTTCCCCGAGGACTGAGGCGATTTCTCCTGCCAGGTTCAGATGGTGGCGGTGATGCTCTTCATATGCCAGTGTCCCTTCCTCGGTTAGTTCAATGATATAGGATCGCCGGTCATGTTCTGCTCTCACCCGTCTTGCAAATCCTCCCCTCTCCAGACGATCAACAGCCATGGTGGTTGTCCCGGTGGTGATACCAAGTCTGCATGCCAGTTCTTTCATATTCATCCGGCCATGATGACCAAGAATCTCGATGGCATGTGCATCAGATATCTTCATGTTTCCAGATTCAATGACCGATGATTCCCATGAGGTGAACCGGTCAAAAAATTCTACGAGTTTTTCGTTTAATTCTTCTCTGAGATGATCTTTTTCTTCCATTGTTCATTCACTCGGATATCGAATTGTTTGATTATCAAACTATTTGGATTATTGATATTTATATTTATTGAATATATGAATTCCTAAATATCTGTTTTTTATCTCTCCAAAAAAAATTTGGGTTTGTCCTAAATGGACCAAATAAAATAAGTGTGTTACATGCTTTCACCAGCTCAATCAGATCTTTTCAACCACGAGATTTCATCAGAAACACGTCCTGCCCTCTCTTCAGTTTTGTTTCCACACCTCAGCGTTGATGTAAAAGAATCCTCTCCTGATTACATCAATCGAGTTCTGCTCGTAGATGACGAACCTTCATTGCTTGAGATCTCTTCTCTTTTTATTGAAAAAAAAGGGAATATATCTGTCGTAAGTTCAGAATGCGCAGAAGATGCCCTAGATATTCTCTCATCCGAGTCATTTGATGCAATTGTATCTGATTATGACATGCCGTGCATTAATGGTTTCGAGTTTCTCTCGGTTTTACGAAAAATGGGAAATAATATTCCTTTCATACTCTTCACCGGCAGAGGGAGGGAAGAGGTGGTCATTGAGGCATTAAACCGGGGAGCCTCATATTATATCAGAAAAGGTGGAACTCCCACTGTTCAGTTTACCGAACTTGCGCATATTATTCAGCAGGCGGCTCTCAAGCGGAGGTATGAAGACAGAATTCGGGAGTCAGAAAAACTGATTTATTCGATATTTCACCATCTGCCTGATGCAGCATATGCTTTTGATACGAATGGAAGAGTTCTGGCATGGAATCACGAGATGGAAGGGCTGACCGGCATTGCGGCAGATAAAGCAATTGGCAAGAAAAATCCTGCACATCTCATCCCATTTTATGCATCCTCTGATGTTGTGGTAGGGGATATTCTGATACAACCCGGGATTTCGTACCCTGATTGCTGGACAATCCTAAAAGAGCGGGAAGGGATGGTCGTTGCCGAAGTGACCTGTGAGCGTCAGACCATGCCAGTCACCTTCAGGGTTACATCCACTCATGTCTATGATCCTGATGGAAAGATCATAGGGGCGATTGAATCTGTCCGCGATGTTACTCTGGAAAAGAAAATGCACCAGGATCTTGAAGAGGTGAATTTGTATCATCGGATACTGATTGAATCACATATAGATCCGCTGGTCACCTTGTCTCCTGATCTGACTATCTGTGATGTGAATGCTGCAACTGAAAATCTCTTCGGCTATTCAAGAGTTGATCTTCTCGGAACAGACATTGCCAGATGGTTTTTGGAACCGGAAAAGATCCGAAATGTCTGCACTGATATGATGTCCAAAACCGGGTACGTGACCGGGCATCCGTTCACCATTACCTGCAGAGACAGAGAACAGGAGATCTTCTTGTACGCAACTTCATATCGGGATCCTGAAGGGAGGGTCATGAAGGTTTTTGCTGAGTTTCATGAGTCAGTCCCCTCTGTTCTGAATTCATAGTCAGTAACTTTTTTCTTTCAGAAATTTTTTCGGTCACCTCTCATCTCTACCAAAAAACAGAAAGTGATATGCGGGAGTGAAAATCCCAAACCAGGAGTATTGAATGAGTGAAAAATCAGATCTCATCTCTCATATGAAAGATGAGCTCTTCCATGTTCATGGGGATATCGAACACGTTCAACGGGACCTGGAAGCTCTCATCAGTCACATTAAAAACCTTGACGAGCATCTCCATCATCTGATGGATGAAACCTCGCAATCTTCCATACATTCCGAACCGTTCTAAATGGATCGGTCTGTTGGATGAATATTCAAACAAAGATACATCATCTTTGTTTAGGTGGATAATCAGTTCACACACGGAGGTCACATGGGAAGTCATGCATCTATCAGAGGGGTATTGGCACTGGATCTCATTCCGGAATTTCTTTGGAAATATATGGATATTCCAGAAGATGATACCCGGCTGATGGGTACTGTTCAAGCGAATGATATCACAGATAATCAATTATAGAGGTCATGCAGGTCGTCACTATTGTCTGAATTTGATGGTAACTATTGGTTATCATCTGCGGTCATGAAGAAATGACAGACAATCAGGATCGTGTAATCTCCACACCTGAATTAACCAAAGCAGAGATCCCTCCTTTCCGGCAGCTCCATTAGTGTCTGTTTTGGATGGTTCAGAGATTATCCGATCTCACCCTGGGTTCTCTCAACGAATTGATTATCTGAAAAAATCATTTGATTTTGTAATTACTGCTTTTTTCCAAAATCTATTGTCTGAATAATCCTGGTTATCCAATGAACCCCTCTTATAGAAATGGAATAAAAAAATACGAAAAAAAAGAATTTATTGAACCTGAAATGAGCAGGGATGAGATATGGGTTGACTGATGTCAGGTAAAACCGGTTCGGCTTTGGGTATGGGCATGTTCACAAACCGGTACAGCCCATTTGGAATCATTATCTCAAATCGTGCTCCTGCTCCATATGTACCGCATTCTGTTATCTGCATACCGCAGGCACTCAGGACCTGATATGCAAGATACAGGCCGGTTCCTCTGTTATTCTGTGCAGATGTCCGAAACAGCTGATCCTTATACTCGTCAGGGATTCCGATGCCATCATCCTGGATAAACCATACCAGCGAGTTTTCCTTCTGCATATAACCGCATGTAATCCGGGTCACCCCGTCTCCATGTCTGATTGCGTTGTCTATCAGGTTATATACCACTTTTTCGATTAAAGTATCTCCGAATATTTCAATTAAATCAAGATTTTGCTCAACGACTGCTGATCCTAAGAGCACCATTGATTCTGCATGGGTGATGAGCTGACCAAGATTCATCCATTTCTGTCCTGCAAGACCTGGAATGAGATGATCTGAACTGGTTGATACCTGTCTGTTCATCGCCTGGACTGTCCCTTCGATACGTGAGACAACAAGTTTCATCTCTTCACTGGTCGTCATGGTCCTCAGCAGATCCAGGTACCGGTACAGGGCGGTTATCGTATTGAGCAGGTCATGGCGGGTAATAAGCGATAAGATCTCATGATTTGCCTGAGATTTCCGTGCTGAGTGCATGACCATCTCTTTTAAAACCGGTTCCTGAACGGTTGCTGCATTTTCCCATGATATCCCGGTATTCTGCATCTTCAGAAAGAATTTCAGGGCAGATATGGTCTGACCTCCAGCCGGAGTGCCCAAAAAACTTACCAGGTTTCCTATAGCAGAAGTAGTGACGGGGGATAACTCATGTTCGATAATACAGGCTTCCTTATTTGCAATATCCGGGGAAACCCCGATAAATTCAAAAAATTGTCGCAGTGTTTCATGACGGATGTGAATGACTTCTCCCCGTAATCTTCCCTCCTGAGTGAGAAATATCCCTTCATACCGTCTCCATTCAACAAAACCGAGCTTTGCTATCTTTCCGACCATCTCAACCACGGAAGATGGTGAGACGTTCAGTGACCTGGCTATCTCCCCGGTCCGTGCATATCCTTTGTCTTTACTGAGAACATAAATTGTCTCGAGGTAATCTTCCATTGCCTGAGATAATTTCTGAACTTGTTTTTTCATCCCATTTCCTCCTGATTAGGGTCTGTCCCCGTTGCGTGAGTTCTACTCTGCTTTCACTGAAATTTTTCTTTTCTTCACAGGTACAATGACAGCAGACGCATTTCATACCGCTTTTCCTGCATGCACAACCTTTTGATTCTTCTCCGTCCCGTTTCAGATACCCGGTGCTGCACCACATGGAAATCCAGGATTGTACTGATTGTACCGGGATATCAAGTTCCAGAGCAAGTTCGGAGAGGAGGCATCCCCCCCGTTTCCTGATGAGCTGAAGAATTTCAAGACCTTCACTCACAGCAGTCACCTCCACATGAACACCCATACAGGAGTTTTGATACTCCGGCAAGGAGGGGTATGGCGAGAATTGCTGCCCATATGAAAGATGAACTAACGATAGTCAGGAGATGTGCCTCTTCACCCTCCATGATGAGGGTAAGGAAATTACCGGTTTCAACCAGGATTGCACATCCGGCAAATACTACCAGGAGCAGGGCCCCGATGTAGGAGAAGCTGATCCAGCCCGGACGGTCTGTTCTGCCTTTTATGACTGCAGTAGCGAAGAGTGCAGCGATAAGGAGAAGGATGCATCCACCGGGGATATCCGGGATGAAAAGACCAGTCCCTATTCCGGCTCCCTCTCGTATTGATATGATACCGGCGATACCGGTGGTCAGTGTTACTATTCCTGTCCACCCATAGAGATACTGGTGAGGGTATGTTGTATTATTCATGTTTATGCTCCGATGAAGAGTGAACCTACGTGTACTATGATGAATGCGAAGACGTATGCGACGAAAATTCCCCATCCGATTGCGATTCCTGTCCATTTCCAGGTGCCCATCTCCTGTCTGATTACTCCGAGTGCAGCCACACAGGGAAGGTAGAGGAGGACAAAGACCATGTATGCCAGGGCAATTATCGGATGTAAGGTCGGGTCTGCAGCAAGGGATGATTCCAGCATCTCTTCTCCTCCATAGAGGGTTCCAAGAGATCCGACGACGACTTCTTTTGCGATGAATCCGAAGATGAGTCCGACGACCAGCTGCCAGTTAAACCCAAGCGGGGCAAATACTGGCTGGAATACCTGTCCGATGATTCCTACAAGGCTGTCTGCTGATCCATATTCAACTCCTGCCGGGAGGGTTGCTAATGCCCAGACGACGATAACTCCTCCAAAGATGACAAGACCTGCACGTTTCAGGTATTCCCTGCCTTTGAACCACATATGAACCGCTGCAGCAAATCCGCTGGGTTTCCGGTATGGTGGGAGTTCCATGATGAAGGGTGATGGTTCATCCTTGAATACCAGCCGCCGGAATATCAGGGCTGACAGGATTGCAACCACGATTCCGAGGACATACAGGAAGAATATGACATTTCCTGCAGCAGCTCCGAAGAATACGCCTGCAAAGAGTACATATACGGGAAGTCGTGCTGCACAGGACATGAACGGGATGGTGATGATGGTAATAATCCGGTCTGCTCTGCTCTGCAGTGTTCTGGTTGCCATGATAGCCGGCACATTACACCCAAATCCGATAAGGAACGGAATGAATGAACGACCATGCAGACCGACCGAATGCATAAGCCGGTCCATGACAAATGCTGCCCTGGCCAGGTATCCCGTATCTTCAAGGATGGAGAGCAGCAGGAACATGACAAATATGCTTGGAACAAAGACGAGCACCGATCCCACTCCGCCTATTACCCCGTCAGACAGAAATGATCTGATCAATGGATCCATATCGACGCTGTTCATGAGCTCAGTGAAATACCCGAATATGTACTCTATTCCGACGATGAACGGGTTGGAAGCACTGAAGGTGAGCTGGAACGCAAACCACATGCATGAGAGGAAGATTGGTATCCCGAATAACCGATGTGTCAGGACCTGGTCGATAAGATCACCGGGCATGACCCTGCCCATGGAACATTGTACTGAACAGGTTGTGATCTCTTCCGAAATCTTGTATCTGGCAAGTAAAATGTCCTCAGCAATACCGTCCCGCTCTGCCGGATCAGTGGTATCGATGAATGGAATGGTACATCCTTTTTCATGCAGCATCTTTTCAAGGTGTTCGTCACCTTCCATCAACCGTATTGCTGCGTAGTGAGGAGAAAGACTGCCCAATAGTGATGCGTGTGCACTGAGATAATTACCGATTTCGGAGATGTGGGATGTGACCGAATGGGGGTATTCGACCGCTCTGTGGACGGCGGGGGTTTTATGTGTGGAGACCTGAATGATGGTTTTGATTAATTCCTCTACTCCTTCTCCTTTCCGTGCAACAATCCTGACAACCGGAATCTTCAGATTCCTCTCAAGGCAATCGGCATCGATGGTCATTCCTTGTTCATCTGCAAGATCACACATATTGAGAGCGATGACCATTGGAAGTCCGATTTCCATCAATTGTGTGGTTAAAAACAGGTTTCTTTCGATATTTGTGGCATCAATGATCTGGATGACTACATCCGGACCAGACGATAGGAGTGCGTCACGGGCAACCTGCTCATCCGGAGTAAATGCTGACAGACTGTATGTCCCGGGAAGGTCAGAAACAATGATTGAGTGGCCATTGATCTGCCGTTTTCCTGTCTTTATCTCAACCGTCACTCCAGGATAATTCCCGGTGTGCTGGTGTACCCCGCATATGCTGTTAAACAGGGTGGTTTTCCCCACATTCGGGTTTCCTGCAAATAATATACGAATATCTTTCATCGTATCCTCATTTTCGTGGTTCAACGAGAACCATGCTGGCTGCTCCGGCTCCAAGGGCGTATCTGCTCTCTCCTATCCGGACAATCACTGATTCTTTTGCTTTTTGAATGATTGTAAGTTCGATTCCGATAATGATCCCGAGCTGACCCAGAGTTTTCGCCAGGTGGCCGGTCCCACAGATTGACCTGACTACAACCTTTTCACCGCTCTTTGTAAGGCTGAGAGGAACCATGGCGCTCTCACTTCCCCTTCTTTGGTTCAACGGTTATCAGGGCCGCTTCTGCCCTACGGAGGGAGAGTTTGTACCCACGAATGTTGCATTCGGCAGGGTCTCCAAGGGGTGCCCATTTGATAAGGGTAAGTTCAGAACCTGGCAGAACGCCCATTTCCATTAATCTTCGACGAATAGCCGGTTCCCCCTGAATTGACGAAATAATTCCTGATGTTCCAGGGGGAAGTTGCTCAACAGTGATCGTAGACATAACTCACCTAATAATTTTAGTATAATCTAAATTTTTATGTGAACATATATAAAATTAGTGACATCAATAAATGGAGGGATCCATCGATGAACCGGTGATTTGGGGATAAAAGGCGAAATCAATTGTAAAATTTTAAAAATTTCCAAGAGCGAATGAGACGGAGGTAACAATTGGTTTTGTCATCTTAATAGGAGTTTTTTGGGGGTAAAAATCCAATTTGCATGATTTTATACAGATTTTACACTGGAGCTTTTTAGTCGGGTTTCATATCGCGGGCACAAAATCTGAATAGAAGGCGATCTATCATGAGTGAAAGACAAGGGGTAAATGATCTGTATGCAGATTACTATAGATCTCAATGCCACCATCAAAAAGCGTTTATCTCTTTCTATGTCCTGGAATGGCAGACTGGGAACCTGCGTATGCAATCTCACTGCTGTCAGATCATTATACCACCATACCCAAAACCAATAGTTACCAGGTTCGCACCTTTGGAGTAACAAAAGAGCCGGTGCGATCCGTTGGGGGGCTTACCATTGTTCCGGATTTTTCAGTTGATGACGTCAGCATCGACGATGTTGCCATGGTAATCCTTCCCGGTTCAACATATTATGAGAAGGAGGATCCTGATCAGCTGGCATCACTTATATCCAGGTGCATTCAGGCACACATCCCGGTGGCAGCTATCTGCGGGGGGACTTTATTTCTTGCCAGGCATGGTTTTCTTGATACCGTACGACATACCAGTGCAGGAAAAAAGTGGTTAAAGGCCCATGCACCACAATACCGGGGTGAACAATTCTATACTCCCTCACCGTCAGTTTCAGATAAGGGCATTATAACGGCCAACCCCCTGGGATTTCTAGAATTTGCTGCACATATCTTTCTTGAACTCGATGTTTTTCCGTCTGCTTTTGTTGACCAGCTGGTTTCAATGACAAAAGGAGGATATTTTGATGCAGATGCCCTGAATGGATCTGAGTAGAGAGATCGGGGGATATCCTCTCTTGTTTTACCGGGTGATATTGTTTCTATGACCAGAAAATTCATAATCGTATGAACCGTACGTGATAGTATGGATCTATTTCGATTATGCAGTTGTTTTTGCCTTTTCATTGCTGCAGTCCTCATCCCAGTCTCTGCAGCCGAGTCAGTAACTTCTGCAAACCAGACGATAAACGATGAATTTGTAGTGAAATTGCCTGCCGACTGGTCAAATTTTGCCGTAAATTCATATGCAGGGATGGCTACCGGTGTCATGGATAATAATGATATCGCGAATGTAATCACCATTAAGATATTTCAGAATATGAATTGTTCCCCGGTTGCTCAGGAAAACCTGAAAGTAAACCTGGATGAATTTAATGCAAAAACCGGTATTGCAGCCCTTACCGACCCGGTATTTGGGAACGATACGGTGACCCAGTATGGAAAATATTCTGATGGAAAGACATCACATCTCTTCTTACGACTGATTGACGGAAATGTTGTTGCAGTCTTTGGCTCATATGATACCATGGAAGATGCAAAAGCAAAGGCAGAAGAGTTTACTGCTATTGCAGCATCGGTAATTCCCCTTCATCCTTTCGTAAATGAACTTTGTGCTGCGCAGAACGAGAAACCAACTCCGGTCCCGACTACGACCTATAAACCCCGGCCGGTTCCGACCGTGAGTAATACGATAGCCCCGACTGAGGCTCCGGTATCTTAAAAAAATATCGTTCTCTTTTTTTCCTTTTTGGGTTGATGGTAAGAATTTACCACGTTGATTTCCTGATTAAGAGGCTTTGAGATAGTACTTCATACCAAAACG
>NZ_JAIWNS010000046.1 GCF_020216685.1 Methanospirillum hungatei
GACGGATCTTAATCGGAGTTCCATCGATAATCATGTCCTGATATTGTCGTATAGTCAGAATAATCCCATTATCACATTGCGTTTCTTTCATGGCCTCCAGCAATCCGGATATCTCCCTTTCCTGGTTCTCCATAGTCAATTCAGTACATGCCTGAATACAGGTGGTGACCTTCCCCTGGTTAAAAGTTAAGAAATCACATTCACCGTCAGCTTTAAACCAGAACAGTTCATGTCCACGGCTGGTATATTCCAGCCAGACCGCCTGTTCAAACAATAATCCGGTATCGCCTGAAAATCTGAAAGATACCGTATTTCGAAGGCCGGTATCAATCCCATACATCTTTTTCTGATAGGCATGCTGACGCCGGAGTGAAAAATCAAACTTAAAGCATTCAGATATGAGAAAGGAATCCTGAAGATATCCTATCCATGACCTGATAGTCATCGGGTTTTTCAAGCCAATAGATTTTGCCAGAGATTGATATGACGCCTCTCGAGTCAGATTAGAATAGAGGTATCTGCACAATTCACGAAAGGGAAGAATTTCGCGAATTCCATACCGGACGATTATGTCACGGTATATAATATCTTCAAAAACCTGATGTAATATTTCCGGATCTTTATATTGTAGAAAACCAGGGAATCCTCCCTCTTCCAGGAATTTTACACATAATCGCTGAACTTCTGCTTCAGCTTGTGTTCCCTGTGGAAATTCTGATATTCCCATGCTATTGCAATATTCATCAAATCTGAATGGCCAGAGTGATATGGTAACATATCTGCCGGTAAGGCGGGTTCCAAGTTCTGAACTCAGGAGTTGCGCATTTGATCCGGTTAGAAAAATCTGATATCCGTCATCATGAATCCGCCTGACAAACCTCTCCCATTCTGGAATGTTTTGAATTTCATCAAGGAAAATGGTTCGAATACCTGGATTATTCTCTTCAAATATTGTCATTATCTCAGTAAGATGATGAATTCCGATCCCTGCAAATCTTTCATCATCCAGGTTAACATACAAATACGAAGGAAAAAAGTCAGCGAGTTGTCTGAGCAGGGTGGATTTCCCACATCTTCGAACCCCGGTTATTACAATTATTTGTGGGTGGTTCACATACTTTGAAAAGTCAATCCTTCTTCGTATTCCCATACTGGAATTTTTAAACCGTTGAATCTGATTTATCAGGACGGTTTCAAGGTTGTGATGAGAGAATGGATCCATATATCAGTAATATATGGATTGTCTTCAAAGTATATATTAGTAATATACAGATGTAGAAAAAAAAAAATTCCTTGAAAAAGATATTGGTACTTGCATGCTCCTGTGATGCGATTAATATTCGAAAAGGCATTCAATCAAAAATATTTATTTTAGATTAAGTATTCCGAAAAATTAGGCTGGATAGAGCTTATCTCATCTCAAATACTAAATATGATCATGCAACCTGGCAATCGGGACGCGATATTGATGGCCCTCCTTGCCGCTGCCCTGTTTGGTGCAGTAATTCCTGCTTCCCGAATTCTCCTTTATGATATAGGTCCGGTCACTCTTGCCGGGCTTCTGTATCTGGGAGCCGGAGCCGGGGGGCTTGTGATACGGAGATTTACAAATCCGGAAGGGAGGAGCGAGGCTCCTATTCGGCGGACTGATCTTCCCTGGCTTCTTGGGATCATTGCCTTTGGCAGCATCATCGGCCCCATCCTCTGTATGGTCGGTCTTACTACTACTCCGGCATCAACTGCATCTCTGCTCCTCAATGCTGAGCTGGCTTTCACAACCCTGATTGCCGTGATTGGATTTCGTGAACCGCTGGGAAGACGGGGGCTGTATGCCATTATTGCAGTCGCTCTTGGTGGCCTGGTTTTATCATATGATCCTGCAGGAACGTTTGGGCTGTCAGTAGGTTCAATTCTCATCATCCTGGCATGTTTCTGCTGGGGTCTGGACAATAATTTCACCCGGGTAATATCCGGAAAGGAACCCGCCCAGATTGTCATGATCAAGGGATTTGTAGCCGGAATATTTAGTGTCTGCCTTGGGTATGCTATCGGAGAACCGGCTCCGTCCCTGATAATTGTCCCGGCAGTTCTACTCATCGGGTGTCTGGGGTATGGGGTTTCGATATTCTTTGTCATTCGGGCCATGAGAGTTCTGGGGTCAGCCCGGACCGGTGCATTATTTGCAACAGCTCCATTTATCGGTCTCTCCCTCTCTCTTCCACTCCCCGGTGAGAACCCCGGATTCCAGATATTAATAAGTCTGCCACTGATGGCCATTGGAGCATGGCTGATTGCCACCGAAGATCATGATCATCGTCATATTCATGGTTCGTCCAGGCATGAGCACCGGCACAGTCATGAAGATGGGCATCATGATCATCACCATGATCCGGCTATGAAAGGAGTTGTCCATGCCCATACCCATGAACATGAGCGGGCTTCCCATACCCATTCTCATACCCCGGACCTGCATCATTTTCATGACCATGAAAAAGGTGATTAAACCATGTATATTCCAAATGTTATGCGGATTAAAAAAACCAGCCTGAACGACTCTCTCTGGATGTGGGGTGATTATCTCTTTTGTGGGCAACAATAAACTTAATTGAAATCAGAATAGAAGAATTGTCTAAAAGGATTCATTGATCAGATGGATTAATATTGATACAAAGCCTTGAAATCAAAAGGAAAAAGGTAACAGTATGCATATAAGAAAATGCATGGTTTCCGCAAATTCTTTCGTCCCAAATCTGAGGTATTTCTAACTAATAAATAATACTTCTTACTGGAAAATGTCCAGAATGTGGGGGACTGGTTGGTGATGATAGAGAATTTTCAAGAAGGTGATGTATATTTCGGTTTTGAATGAGAGGGTGCGATCAATTAGTGAGGCGTTATCTGGTATAGAGAACGGAGAGATAGAATTTAAGCAGAAGCCAAATGGAGCGATGTTTAAAACACTCTCGGCCTTCTCAAATACAGAGGGCGGTTTTGTGTTCATTGGTGTTTCCGATTCAGGGCAGGTTTTGGGATGCCGGTGCCTGAATAGTGATCTTAAAGAGCTTTCAGATACGATTGTAAATTCTCTTGGGATACATCCGTCAATTGATTGTGTAGAGATTGAAGGGAAAAACATTATCCGAATAGCTGTAAAAAAGAGTCTGATTCCGATTGCGTATGAGGGACGATATTATTCACGGGTAGGGAATACAACAAGAATCATGGAAGGAGAGGATTTACGGCAGTTTTTTATCCGAGACGTCTCTTGGGATGGTCTTTCCTCAAATCATAGTCCTGATGATATTGATCCGGAGACTGTACGACTTTTCCTGGGATTAGCAATCAGGGCCGGACGGCTGTCGGCTGCGGATGACCTAGAACCTGCTCACGCAGTTCTCACCCGGTTAGGTCTGATTACAAATGGAAAATTGAATAATGCCCAGTATCTCCTATTTGGAAAGAAACAACCTTCCTATTCTTCTGAGTATGTGCTTAGGGTAGGGAGGTTTCGTGACCCGACGACAATCACTGGTGACCGATGGATAGAGGGTAACTTGTTTCAGCAATTCCAGGAAGGGGAAGAGGCGATTCGAAATTTCATGAATGTCCGGTATGAGATAACCAGTGCTCAGATGGAGCGACAGGAGATATGGGACTACCCCCGTGAGGCCATTCGTGAGGCACTCGTCAATGCCCTAATTCACCGGGATTATTTTAAGAAAGGTCAACAGGTCGTAGTCAAGGTGTATGATGACCATCTGTGGATGCATAATCCGGGGGGTCTTCCTCCAGGAATCAGCGTTGATGATCTAAAGAGATCACCTCATTCAGTGCTTAGAAATCCTCTGATGGCAAAAGTTTTTTATCTGGCAGGGTTTGTGGAACAGTATGGTTCAGGGATACATCGAATGATTAATGCCTGTATAAGTAATGGACTTTCAGAACCTGTTTTCTCTTCTGATAGGTTCGGATTTACTATTGTCATTCGAAAAGATCCTATAAGTATTGACTATCTGACAGGAATAGGTTTACAAGAGCGTCAAATACGTGCAATTCTCTATACGAAAGAGCATAAAAGTATTTCCAGTGGTGAATATCAAAAATTGGTTGAAGTTTCTTCCAGAACTGCAAAATATGAACTTTCAGATCTCATGGATCGTGGTCTTCTGGAGCGAAAAGGAAAAGGAAGAGCAACGAAATATTTCCTTAAAAATCCGAATGATTGAGTGAATAGTAAGACATATTAGTGATCAACAGGTGTGACAATGCACGATTTGCACGATTCATGCACAATTTTTGCACGATTTGCACGATTGATGCATGAAAAAAATCTGGATAACTGGTATACCTACTGTACAATTATTTAGGATTTAGTTCAATTTCCACATAATTTTTTGTGACTTCCATCATCTAATAAATCTCATGGAAGGTGAATAGATGACATCAGTAAAATGGGTGAATCCTTAATGGGTCGTGAGAGATGCTGAGAAAAATTTTTAAAAAAGATTTGGGAACCTCTCATATCAACCAAAAAACGAAGTTTTGATCAGACAACCGGTATAACCGGATATGTCTGGAGGTTACAAAATAGGTAGGTCCAACATTAAGATTCCTCGAATAAATTGCCTTTGCAGGTAAATGCATCAGCCTGACCGGTATACCATATAAAATTATGACCAAACCATTGTTACCGGTCTTCTTTTATACAATCCAATTCTGACACGTCACGATATTCTCTGTTTATCAGGTTTTTTATCTCTTTATGAATGATATTTCCGTTGATTATACGCGTACCCACTCTTCTTATCCATTGAGATCCGAATCTATTTCTGTTTGTAGGATGAACAATCCCTCAACTGGTAATATGTCAGCAAGGGTTTTCATTGTCTATTACTCACTCTATGGGCATGTCCATGCAATGGCTCAGGCTGTTGCAGAGGGGGTGCGTGATGCCGGGCTTGAGCCCGAATTATTCAGGGTTCCGGAGACATTACCTGATGAAGTTATCGAAAAGATGGGAGCGAAGTCATTCCAGACAGAGTTTCAAAAACTTCCAGTGATAACTCCTGATGAACTAGCAAAGGCCGACGCCATTATCTTTGGGACACCGACCCGGTTTGGCAATATGTCCGGCCAGATGAGATCGTTTCTGGATGCAACCGGTGGAATCTGGAGTCGTGGAGCACTTGCCGGGAAAGTAGGCAGCGTTTTTACAAGTAGTGGAACCCAGCACGGCGGTCAGGAATCAACCATCCTCTCGATGCATATCACCCTTCTTCATCATGGGATGATCATAGCAGGATTACCATACACCTTTACCGGCCAGACCACCATGGATGAGATTACCGGATGTTCACCATATGGAGCTTCAACGATAGCAGGAGGCACTGGGCAGCGGTTTCCATCTGCGAACGAACGTGCAGGGGCACGGTATCAGGGAAGATATGTTGCACGAATAGCACGAGAGTTAGCTGGGAAACAACATGAAATTCTATTTTAATTTCGAGGAGTACAGAAATATCTGATATGGCGAAACGTTCAGGGAGAAGTTGAGCCGGATATTTCTAAAGGATATAAGGTACATGAAAAATAAAACCTATCTGCAATTTCGCATGCGATAACGAGCGTCCATTTTTAAGATTATGACTGAAGAGAAAGTTACGAGAAGAAATGAGGACCTCCTTGAGGTGATCTTTGAAATCTCCGAAGAGAAGGGATATGCAAAATCACGGGACATTGCCAATGCACTCCACATCACCCCTGCCACCGTTACCGACGGATTTAAGCGATTACAGGATGCAGGGCTGGTAAATTACGAACCATACGGGGGAGTGACCCTGACTGAGCAAGGGCGGTGTATTGCAGAGAGAACCAGGCAGTCTCACACCGTCCTTCGCACCCTCCTTGAACTTATCGGGGTAGATGGATCCATTGCAGATCATGATGCCTGTATTATGGAGCATGGATTATCCCCGGAATCATATGATAGGCTCCTTAGAGTAGTCGAATTTATTGAGGAATGTTGTGCAGATCCGGCAATAAAAAAACGTTTTGAAAAAATTGTCCTGAAAAAAGGCTGAACCCTCCATCACTCCTCATGTTGGTGGTTTTAAGTATTCAGGGAATGAGTGGGCGATCTGTTTTGAAACGGTTATAATAATCGGCTTTTCACTTTGAACCGCATATTCATACATCGTTGTCCAGAATGCACTCCTTTTCTGTCTGAACTCTATTGATCCCCATGGGATGAGGACACTTTTTCCCCGTTCTGATTGAATGAGGGATCCAATGCTGAAAGGAAATCCTAAAGCGATGAAGAGCCCTTCCGGTGAGATTACCACCTTCACACAGTTCTTATACCAGATCTTCCCCACCCCAAGGGTCTGATGTGAAAACACCGCACCCGAAGGTTCCAGACTGGCCGGCCAGTGTTCAGCCAGCAAGTTATACCCACCCGATTTATCAAGGTTTTTTAAGAACAGAAAAACTAAGAGGAACAGGCCGATCACAAGGATGGTGAGGACAATAAAAAAGGGGGCGATGATAAAGAAGAATGGTTCGGCTGTCATATTACCTCTATTGTATATTCTCATCTGTCATCTATTTATTGACCCAGAGCAGATTATTATCTGTACGACATAACACATCATGTTATGACAGAGGCTGATCAATATGGAGTTAAAAGGAAGCCAGACCGAAAAGAATCTCCTTGCAGCATTTGCAGGGGAATCCCAGGCCCGGATGCGATACAATTACTTTGCAAGTGTTGCGAAAAAAGAAGGATATGAACAGATCTCTGCAATCTTTACCGAGACTGCGGATAATGAGAAGGAACATGCAAAGCTCTTCTTTAAATTACTCCCCGGTGGAGATGCAGAAATTACCGCATCATATCCCTCAGGAATGATAAAAACAACTGCAGAAAACCTTAAGGCCGCAGCAGATGGTGAGAGTCATGAGTGGGGATCTCTCTATCCCGGATTTGCAGAAACTGCAGAGAAGGAAGGATTTAAAGAGATTGCAGAGACATTCCGTCACATTGCAAAGGTGGAAGTATCTCATGAAGAGCGGTTCCGCAAACTCCTCGCAGCAGTCGAGCAGGGAACGGTGTTTAAGCGGAATACTCCTGCCAGGTGGAAATGCAGAAATTGTGGGTATGTCCACGATGGTTCTGAAGCACCACATCCATGCCCGGTTTGTGCACATGCACAGGCATACTTTGAGCTCTGGTGCGATAATTACTAATCTCTTCTTTTTTCTTCAATTTATTATCAATTTATTTGTCTTTCAAAATCAAAGTCCTCATATCAGAAAAAATCACTCCATCGTGCAGGAAAATCGTCCGATATGATTGAGGAACTAAAAAAATGATTTCGTAAGCCTTTCAATGCTCTTTTGTCAGGAAGTATGACCCGATACACAAGGCAAGTATCGCAAGTGCAAGGAGCAGGGCATCACTGACGGCAATCATCTTCATAGATATGACATTCTTGAAGAATGCAACCATGAGGATGATGATGATCACTTTTATGATCTTGCTTTTCAGTTCATCCAGTGAGGTTATCTGAAGAAGGGGGTGCTCGACATCATCACACGTATCCCGTGCGACATCGATCTTTGAAATAATCAGTTCGTACAGTCCGAAGCTGAAGATCAGAAAGAATACTGCAATCAGGTAGAGATCGAGTGCTCCAATAAATCCTTTGAGAATCTCTTCATTCTCCAGAGTTGCATGATCTGATGTCATACCTGCAATACTAAAGAGGATTTCCTTAACCGGATGGATGATCTCCAGGGTGCCCATGATAAAGAGGGCGACTGAAGCAATAGCACAGAAAATTACTGCAAGAAATGAGACGTACCGGAATTTCCAAAGCCAGTATTCGATTGGATTAAGGATTTTACACTCAAAGGATTCCTTATCTACAGAAATCATTTTTTTGATCATATGATTCTTCTGCATTATGAGGCATACGAGAGCAATAAATATTTGCCCTGTCCAAAGGGAGCTGGCAAGAGCAAATATAATATATCTGCCTAAAATCTATTTTGGAATCCTTTCTGCCGTTGATTGCTTTCTCCGAACTCGTGAACATATACATATATATCATGAAGGAAAATACTCATCCATCTATACATATATCCCGTTTGTCCATACCAAAGGGGGATGAGGGGTGGACAACCGGTATACGTCTTTGCGATGGTGGGGGTGAGGATTTTGGTATCGGTACTCTATGTAGATGATGAAGAGGATCTCTGTGTTGCCTCCTCTCTTTTTCTCAAACGGAAAGGGTTCTCTGTAACAACGTGTTCTTCGGCTACAGAGGCACTGGATATTCTCAAAAAGTCTTCATATGATGTCATCGTTTCAGATTACATGATGCCAGGAATGGATGGAATCTCTCTCCTTACTGAAGTTCGGAGGATACATGGAGATATTCCATTTATTCTTTTCACCGGCAGGGGGGATGAGGAGGTTGTAATCCGGGCTATTGAGCAGAAAGCCGATTACTATGTCAGGAAAGGAAATGATCCGACCACCGTTTTTTCAGACCTTGCCTATACCGTCGATAACGTTGTTGAGCGGTACAAAACAAAAAAAGACCTGTTTGAGAGTGAGGAAAAATACCGGTTCCTGGTAACCCATGCATTGGAGCCGATACTTATTGTTGATCTGCATGGAACCCTTCTTTTTGCAAATAATGCCGCGGCAAAGATGATTGAAGTTGCAGATATCCCTGAAAATCTGGGACGGAATGTCATGGAGTTTATATCTCCTGAATCACATGAGGCAGTAATTCGTGATTTTTCCGAAGTTGCACGAGGGCATGACTCCTATATTGCCGAATATGAAGCGGTTACGTCTCAAGGCCGGCCTGTCACGGTTGAGAGTATTGGAAAGCTGATACACTATGAGGATAATCCTGCAATCCTTCTCTCACTTCGCGATATTACCGACCGGAAACAGATAGAAAAATCTCTTCGGAAGGCCTCAAAGCAGATAAATCTCATGAATAGTATCACCAGACATGACATTTTAAATAAGGTCACCATCATTCTGGGTGCAATCGAGATAGCAGAGATGGAATGCAGTGATCCTTCCATATCCCACTATTTCAAAACCCTTGAGTCAGCCACGACTGCCATTCAAAAGCAGATTGAATTTACCCGGCTGTATCAGGATTTGGGAATCCATGAGCCGTCATGGCAATCCCCGGTCATGATAATAAAGGGGCTGCAGATCCCAGAAGGGCTGACTTTGGACGTCAATCTTGAAGAGATTTCTGTTTTTGCTGATCCGATGCTGGAAAAAGTCTTTTTCAACCTCCTTGATAATTCCCTTCGTCATGGTGAAACGGTGTCACATATTCTGGTTACCGGATTCAGGCATCCGGACGGGTACACCATTTCATGGGAGGATAACGGGATTGGTGTCAGGGATAACGAGAAAGAGGCAATATTTGACCGTGGGCATGGGAAACATACCGGCCTTGGACTTTTTCTTGTCAGGGAGATCCTTGCTTTGACCGGCATATCAATTGCTGAGACCGGAACAGAAGGAAAAGGGGCCAGATTTGAGATTACCATTCCAAAGGGTATCTATGCAGATACGATCGTCTCCCCGGCTCTGGCATGACCATTCGTATTCAGAATGCGACAGTGGGTCATTGATCCATCTATTGCAGGGAAGGATTCATTATACTGAGTCGGGTAGGGATAAAGTTCTCACCTTTTGAGAAGTCATGGTTATGAAAATGGGTGATGGAATAAGAAACCCGGGTAGACAGGTTGCAGTTATTGGAGGATCCGAGGCAGAGAAAGAGGCCCTCCTGCATGCAGAACGGGTTGGTCTGCTCCTTGCACAACATGGGGCCGTTCTTCTCTCCGGAGGACGGGGTGGAGTTATGGAGGCCTCATGTCGTGGTGCCTTCCATGCAGGAGGTATAGTGGTCGGTATCGTTCCAGGTTCAGAAGGAAATTCCTATCTTACTGTAATAATTAAAACCCGGATGGATCATGCCCGAAATTTTATCCTGGTTGGCTCCGCAGATGCAGTAATTGCAATTGGAGGAGAATACGGGACATTAACCGAGATTGCCTACGCCCTGAAATCGGGGATCCCGGTATACGGGATTTCAACCTGGGACATTCCTGGTGTCATACCCTGCGAAAGCCCTGATCAGGCAGTGCTCCGGGCGATATCTGATCCCTGAATAAATCCTTTCTTCTTTTGTTCCGACAGATATACACATCCGGATGGTATAACTCTTTATCCTCAAAGATAAAAGTACCTTAGACCGATATGAAGTGGAAACGTGATGCAGGCCTTACAGGACGAATACTCCTGACATGGGCACTGCTCTTACTCGTGTATCTGGTGTTCATGGGTATTCTTATGGCTCTTGGTCTGCCATCCGGATTTATTGTCCTGATTGCAGTTGTCATGGGCCTTGTCCAGTACTTCTTCTCTGACAGACTGGTGCTCATGACCACCGGTTCGAAGATTGTTGAATATGATGAAGCTCCGGATCTCCACCGCATGATCGAGAAGTTATGCACAGAAGCAGACCTTCCAAAGCCACGGATTGCGGTCATGCATTCCCCGATGCCAAACGCATTTGCAACCGGCAGAAGCCCGAATCATGCAGTTGTGGCAGTAACGGATTCTATCATGCAGACATTAAACCGCGATGAGCTTGAGGCGGTCCTGGCACATGAACTCTCGCATGTGAAAAACCGAGATATCCTTACCATGACGGTTGCCAGCTTTGTTGCCATGATCGCATCCATGATCATGAACAACTTCCTGTTCGCCTCAATATTCAGTAACCGGGAACAGGGAGGAGCATGGATTATTGCAGGAATTGTTGCAGCAGTGGTCTGGGTTATTGCAACGCTCCTCATGATGGCACTCTCCAGGTATCGGGAGTTTGCAGCCGACCGGGGAGCAGCATATATTACCAATAACCCGGATGCCCTGATATCAGCTCTTCAGAAGATCAGCGGAAGAATGGATCGTCTTCCGCCTGAAGCAAAAGTTGCAGCTGAAGGAGCAAATGCATTCTACATCATCCCCGCCCTGTCTGGAAAAACTCTTGCAGGGCTCTTCTCAACTCACCCGGCTCTTGAAAAGCGGATTGAAAACCTTGAAAAAGTCAGGGCAGAAATTCGCGGATATTAAATCTCTTCTTTTTTTCTCTATATCGACAGGTATTAGTATTCCCTGATATCAACTGGAATGATATGATCCCCATGCGGTTCGTATTCACAGGTTTCCTGCTCCTTCTGTCTCTCATGGGATGGTTTGTTTCTGCAGATACTGCCAGTCATGACCTTCAGGTACTCTATCCGGTTTCCATTGAGACTCAGGTGGAAGGGTATATTGAACTCTTCAAAGACAAATATCCTGATATCCCGGTGATTCCGGTGAAAACAAACGGGACCGGTGATCTCGTATCCCTGGTACAGAATAATGAATCAGGTTATGATGTTCTCATAGTTCCTGATTATGTGTCCTTTGAAAAAGGGCTGATGCCATCCTATATCACATGGGATATCAGGTATGGCAATTGTGCCATGGTGCTGAGCTATACCCCGGAAAGTGCATATGCCGACATGATAACTTCGGAGAACTGGTATGATGTTCTCAGCCAGGAAAAGGTAACAACTGCTATCGTGCATCCTGATGCCGATGCCAGAGGCTGGCGTTCGCTGGTGACCTTGAGCCTTGCAGATGATCATTATGAAAAACCGATATTCGAGACCATCATTCCACCAGAGTCTGGCATTACCCGTATGGAATCTGAGAATGGAACCATAGTATCTGCAGTAAACCCTCACAGCCATGGTAATTTCCTGGTTCTGAATACTACAACCGAGGCCTTCGATTATACAAAGAATAGCACGGTTGATTATACCTTAAATTACCAGGGAGGTGCATATCAGCATGGGCTGTCCATGATTAACCTTCCGGAGGAGATAGATCTGTCTATTCCTGAATTCCAGGAAAATTACTGGAGTGTGGGAGTTGAAACTGGTTCAGGAATGAAACACTCTCCGCCCATTGTCTTTGCAGTTTCCATCCCGACCAATGCTCAAAACAGGGATGCCGGCATCGATTTTATAAGGCTCATACTGAGTGAAGAAGGAAAAGAGGTATTACGAGGATTAGGCCAGGATCCAATCCGGCCTGCAGAAGGTTTTGGTGATGTTCCCCCTGAATTAGGCTCGCTGGTATCATTGGGATAAGGCCTAAAGCTGGCCTTTCTTTTTTATATCTCCCGAATTTCAAACCAGGGCAGGTCATTCTCTGCATGAGTCGGATGATGTTCTGATGGATAAATAAGGTTTTTATTGATTTCAAACCATGGAGCAGGTTCATCAGGGTTGGTCGGGTGGTCAGGTGAGGTAAAAATCTTCTTGTCACGGATTACATACCAGGAGACCGGTTCCTGGGGATGAGTCGGATGGTACAGGGTTGTGTAAATCTCGTTCTCTACGATTTCAAACCATGGAACCGGTTCATCAGGACTTTCCGGATGAAATGAGGTGGTGTATATATTCATCATTATACATCGGCTCATGAGTTCTTAATTTTTACATGAAGAGGGAGAATGAAAACCATGAGACACTCATTGCCATCCCAATACGATGGAGTTGTGACGACTTGAAAGCCATGAATCTCTTGATTAGCAGAAACCGAAAGAATTAAGGTCTTAATCACGAAAAGGAAATTATGAACCGGTTAATCATACTTTTTTTGCTTTTTTCGTGCTTCATTCCAGGCCTTGTTGCCGATGAAGGATCATCTGATCACCTTTTTTTACAGGCCGAACATGCTCCGGAATACTCCCAGATTCTGGTTAAACTTGCTACTTCCTATACAAATACCGTTCCAGATATTCATTCTTTAGCAGGAGAAATTCAGGGAGAGGTAGTAACTGACTATGCTGATCTCAATTATCCCGGTCTTTTCCTTGTCCGGGTGCCTGGTGAGAGAGACGTTCAGGAGTCGGTGAGTTTTTTTGCCAGCCAGCCAGGAGTTGCATATGCAGAACCAGATTATCCCATCAGGTTTGACAGGATTCCAGATGATCCGGATCTCCTGCATCAATGGGGATTATACAATACCGGCCAGGTGTACAAAACGAATAGTACGCCGGGAATACCTGGAGCTGATGGGAAGGTCACTGACGCCTGGAATGTTTCCACCGGGACAAAGGATGTGGTGATTGCAGTTCTGGATACCGGTATTGATTACTATCACCCCGATTTATCGGGGAATCTCTGGACAGACCCGGTGACCGGAGCACATGGATATAATGTCATTGACGGGAGTTATGATCCTCT
>NZ_JAIWNS010000244.1 GCF_020216685.1 Methanospirillum hungatei
TTCCATCACCAAAGTCCCAGCTTCGGGATGTAATAGGCCCCGTCGAGAGATCAGTGAACGTGACATTCAAGGGATACTGACCGCTTGTCGGATTGAAACTGAAATCGGCGACTAATTGTTCGTTAGTAACCTCACTTAACCATCCTCCATGAACAGGTCCGGTATTTGTAAACTTTCTGACACGGATGTTATCATAGGATGCCTGACCTCCAGTTGTCCACCCGACGAGACCAAGTCGATCAGTGGTTGTTGCACTATAATATGCCCGGTCCGATCCAACTTTTACACCATTCACATATGCATCATAATATCCGTTGCCTTTCAGATCCAAGCGGATCGAATACCACTGGTTTGTATTATAACTGGTATAATAGGCCCAGCTTGGTGCCATGGAACCAAATCTGCCTTGATTCGTTGCAAAGAACCAGGCGCCTTTAAGTCCTGATGCATGGCCGGAAAAAGCTGAAACAGTATGATACGCAGTGGTTTGGGCAGGTTTAATAGAATATTCAATAATTCCGGAACCACCAGTCCAAGATTTATATGCCCCTCCTCCTGCAAGACCGTTCGAAGTAAACCGACCGACCTTGTTTGAACCCTCAGTCACCTGACTCACGGTAACGCCGGAATCCAGAGTCCACCCTGATAACACACTTTCTTCGAAATCCTCAAAGATGGAAAAGACGGACGATCCATCACTCTCACTCACAGCACTAGCATTCCCATAATACATCACAACCTGCGTCCCAGCCCTCGGAATACTCGGAACCTTCACCCACACAACCGCAGCAGTCGCATTCACCGACTCAATCCAGTACGGCATCTGGGCACCAGCAACGGTAGTAAACCGGAGATCACCATAATCACTCTTTACCGACGAACCAACATACACATTCTCCCCCGAATCAGTCCCGGTCGTCCTCCAGACAACAAACCGCATCTGATAATTCGTCAGATCACCATCCGGACTCCCCCCAATCGCATGGATCTTCCGATAACTCCACCCACTCAAAAACGCCGGCGGACCGGAAACCACCGTCACCGTGCTACTCACATAACTTAACGATTCAATATTTATTTCACTCATATTGACCGGCGTCTCGGAAAGTACAGACCTCCCATCCGAATGCACAACACCAGTCGGACCAGGCGGGGCAACTACCGGCCCACTCACAGATGGGACCACTATCGGGGGACGGACAGACTCTGCTCCTGCGACACCGCAACAGGAAACCAGGATAAGAGCAACGATAATAATCAGCAACCAGATAGTATGCCCTACCCCGGGAGTATATGTCCGGGTTTGATGGAGCGCGGCAGGCCTCATGATTTTTCCTCCTCTAATTCTGAACTATGGACGAAATATGGCGTTGGACGAAGGTATGGCCAGGGAAAAAACACCCGTGGATAGATACCAGACACACGAAGGAACCAGGAAACGAATTCAATAATATACGTAGAAAAACATATCATAGTATGAAATCACCTCATTCAGCCTAATCCAATAATACGCAATCATTATATAAAATCAGATCCATGCGCAAGAATACATAAATAGAATAAAACACACGAAAGCAGCCCATTAGGCAACCAACCCCTCCAATACCTTATATAGATTATCCGCCCTGGCTGAACAAAAAATCAGTACCACTGAATTGGCCGTTCAAATCAGGATACATCTCACCCATCCTCCGCATTGGCTGAGATCGCACCACAACGCTGGCAGTAGACCTCATATGTCCCCACTGTATCAGAGGTATGGGTGGGATTCTGCTCTGTCGATGATGTTCCATCACTAAAGGTCCAACGCCAGGAAGCAGGATACCCCGTCGACACATCGTAAAAGTGGACAGTATAGGGAAACACTTCAACATTAGGGTTTCCATAGAATTTTGCCACCACCGGCGGCGGGACATTGCCGGTTATCGTAAAACTGTTGTTAAGTGTTGCAGGGGACCCACCCGGGTTTGTAACCACGACATTCCATTGCCCGGGCATTCGACCTGAAACAGGTATCGTGCAGGTTACATTCGGAGGAGCACCCACCACATTCGTCGAAATACAGTCAGTATATCGGGTCCGGGTCAGGTAGACCGTTGCACCAGATACAAAACCACTCCCTGCCAGGGTTGTGATGGAGACCGGACCGGTGTTTGAACAGCAGAACGGGTGATGACAGGAATGGTTGGAGGAGGTGTGGGAGAAGGTCTCGGAAAGCCTGCAATCTCAAGGGCATTACTTCCAATACTGGTAACGGAGACATATGGATGAGGAACAAAAATCCCTCTCGGTTCTGATACTCTTGCCCCATTATTACCGTCTGCGACCCGATAGGCATGAACCCGGGCAGTGGGATCAGATAGGTCGATAATATATAAGGCATTACTAAGAAGACTCACAAGAAAGGCATAATCATTCTTGACAAACACATTCACGTGCTCCATCGAACTGAGCACCGCCATCTCCACTACTACCCATGAGGACGAGGGATGCGGGATTTGATATATCTACCTGAAGGAGTGCGATTCATACCATGCGACATCTGCATAATTCCCGAGGACAGACACGTTCCGTGCACCAGGTAGCATGACTTTCCCTCCATAAGCAGGGGAAGAGAGAACAGAGACATCTACAACTAGTGGTTCAAGACACTTTAATCGAATATGTGCGAACGGGGAGTACTAGGTGTTTGTTCAAAAAATTCTCCTCAATATCACTCCAATCCCTAATTATTACCCTTACCTTCTCAGTCTTCTTCTCCTTCTTATGGTAATCCGATGCAATACGCACGAACAATAGGCGTTAACAACCCTGGGTCAACGGAGGAGTGAAGATGATAGGGAGGTCAGCGGACCTGGGTTATGATTGACAGGTCTTGGAATAGGCCTCATCATGATGAGAAAAACTGATAATTTTGAGACATTTTGAGTCTTCTTCATATTGGTACAATAAAACAAATGAACCAACATGGACCCTTCTGGTGCCTTTTAGAACATTCCGAAGAGGTTTTCCGATGAAAGGATTATCATCAATCTGGCGAAGTTTTTTCTTTACCTCTTCACATAATCCATGATCTCTTTTACATGTTTTTCGAATCCTATTATCTGCCTCTTTTGTGAATATTATGGTGTGAGCCATAGTCTTACTCAAGACTCTCTAGGAATTCATCCATACTTGAATAAACACAAGCCTCCCCACTGTCCAATAATTTTTTTTGCTCGTTTACATGAAATATGAAATCTTTTTGAAGAAATGATTCATCCGGATACATGGCATTATCAATCCGGTGTTCAATTCTATCGAGTCTCATAATTATCTCATGAAGAAGGTCTTCAACATGTGAGTTTGAGTGCTCTTGTGTTTTAGAGCCTGATTGATTGTAAATTACCATAGCAAACCCTAGATTGTTACTCAGTGAATTAGAATTTTCAATACTTAAATAACTTAGGGTATTCCTTTTTTTCTTTTTGTTTAACCTTTTTTGGGTGAGAAAAAATCGCTTTCGCCGATAATAATTGATAGAACAGATATTGGATAGACATAACTCATTTCGTTAATTACTCGGGTTCCTGCTCTTTATCAGAGGTGCAAAGATGAGCACTCGTTCATGAACCGGTTCTCCGGATTCAGAATATTTATATATTCCCTCAAGTCCCACATCACCATTTCTTCTCTGGATAACCAGGTGATGAACAGAATACTATAGACATCCGGAATCGATAGTTTTTGAAGAACTCTTTTCTGAATATGCCGGGGACAGGACCACCGTATGGATATGGACCCGGGTTTTTAAGGAAAGGGATCATACCCACACATTGGCGGAAGGATTCCGATATTCCAGCAAGACCAATCTCGAATGGTTGGATGAAGAGAGGTTAAGGCAGATGCTTGCTAATTCTTCTCATTTTGAATGATCGTGAAGGAAGACTTTCATCTGAAACAGGGAGGTATCGAAAACACCAAGGTAACACCAGTTTTGAATTAATCTCATTTGACAAAAATTTAAAACCTAATAAAGAATTTTTATTAAGGATTCCAGCACACTGATTATCAGTAAAAAATAAGGTGATATTGATGACGAGTCAGACAAAAATATCAGATGGATACTCTACAGTTTTACCTGCTGAAATAAGAAAAAAGTTAGACCTGACTCCAGGAGACATTCTTCAGTGGGATATCGATAATAATTCTATCATTATTACACCGAGGAAAAAGGTGGCTCTATTAGATATTTGTGGTTACATTAGCGTTGGAGGCGATGCAGTCGTTGACAAAAAAAGGATTCAGTCAGGAGAATAATGATCTTTGTTGATTCTTCCTTCTTCATTGCCCTCGTCGATCAAAAGGATCAATGGCATCTGGATTCAAAAAGTCTTCTCCCAATTCTGACTGATGAAATTATTCTATTAACAGATCTAATCATGGCAGAATCAATATCCATCATAGGCAGAAGAAGCGGAGGCAAAGCGGGGACACAGTTGTATCAGTACTTCATAGATAATTGTTAACTTGTTTTTGCAGATGATAAAATACTCAAGGGGGGATGGAAGAATTTTTAAAATATGATGGCAATCTTTCT
This sequence comes from Methanospirillum hungatei, assembly GCF_020216685.1. Lineage (GTDB taxonomy): Archaea > Halobacteriota > Methanomicrobia > Methanomicrobiales > Methanospirillaceae > Methanospirillum > Methanospirillum hungatei_B. Next base: position 4,580 of record NZ_JAIWNS010000244.1, read on the forward strand.
GTTTCTGATGCTGTTTCTGTTTTTATCATGAAAAAGTACAAAGTTGCCAGGATAATTTCATTTGACTCTGACTTTGATAAGATTCCGGGTATCGTACGGGTTTATCAATATGAAAGGTAGGAAATGTTAATCCCCATCCATTTTTGACTAAGCATATATAAATCTGTGCCCATTCGTTTCTGATTATCCATTTTATAACATTTTGAATCAATTCCCCCACATGGAAAAGGAAGGGCGAGGAGACTGTTCGAGAATAACAATACATTCAAAAAAAATTTAATGGTAAATTCCAAGTTGATTAAGAAGTAATAACGGGCGTTATTTCTTCATAATTTTGAGATCTCGTAGTTCCCAGACAAAACCCTCGAGAATACAAACAGGTAATAACTGGAATAATAAAACAATAGTGATGCCCTCAATCAATATCATTTAAACAAAAATGAACCTAAAAAAATTATTGAACAGGATAAAGACGGAGGGTCTGTCGTATCTGTTCCTGCTCTTCCCGGTTGTATCTCTCAGGGAAAACAGAGGAAGAAGCGAGAGAAAAAATTTCCGAAGCGATTGAACTTCATCTTACCGTTTTGGCACGCGAGGGTTTTCCATTAATACCATATCAGAAAAGAACAGAAAGATTTGTTTAAGTTCATCTATGAATCCGGGAACGTTGCCCATTTTATCCGGGGCTGAAATAGTAAAACCCTCGGAAAAATGGGATCCAGAGTAAACGATAAAAAAAGAAAGCCATATACACCTCCGTCACTCCTACCGTAGACCAGTACCTGTGCCAAATCATCCTGAAATTGCAAGAGGAACACTTCGGATGATGATGAATCAGGTCTACATTAGTCAGGAAGACTTTCTGGAAACACCTGGAATCAATGGGTACTGGAGAGGCACGTTTTAAATATGCCGGGGACAGGACCACCGTATGGATATGGACCCGGTGTTTTAAGTATATGCGAAGAGCATAAGGGGCAAACCGAATCAGATCCTCTGCCGTCAGTTCGGTCTGCTCCTCAATACGTATAAATGTCAGAGATTCATCTTTTTCATAAATGCATTCAAATCATCGATACTTTGGAAATCCAGAATCTCAAGACTTAAAATTTCCAGCAGAGCATTATCCATTGAACGAATCTTATCGGTAAGGTCACCTGGAAGCCTCCCGAACTTTTTTGCCAGTTGCCTCTCAATCAATTCTCTTCGCTCTTCGGATTTACCTTTTTCAATTCCTTTTTCGATCCCTTTTTCAATTCCTTCAATTTTTCCCTGCTCTATTCCGATAATTATCCCCAGTTCTTTCCCTTTATCCTCTGCGTACTTCAATATCTTCAGCATTTTAATCTCCTCCCATATCTCCTCTAAAATTTCAGGTTCAACAAGTTTATTACTCAC
>NZ_JAIWNS010000245.1 GCF_020216685.1 Methanospirillum hungatei
TGACGTACCTGATTGCATTTTGGTATTTATCATTGGTTTAAACTGGACAACGTCCGGAGTTGCAACATCCGGAACATGCACCACTGAATTTTTCAGTTCTCCATTCCCTGCAGTGATGGTGATAGCATCGTATAGGATTCCTTTCTTGCCGGTGAGATGATCGGTAACTGAAAGATCCCATAATCCTTCAGAGAGACCTGAAAGATTCAGATCCTTACCGATGAGAGAGAATCCTACATATAATCCCTTCACCGAAGCTGCAATGTCATCATCCTGTTCAATCCCTATGATATCTCCTGTCTGCAGGTTTTTGCCGGTCACCCAAATCATTGGAACTATTTCATCGGTCTTCATTTTCGTAGGAAGAACTGAGGTAAGTTCAGGGCCACCGGTGTTATCCTGTGAGACGGTAATGATAACTGATAAATTTGAGCTGATTGTCGCATTCCAGACATGTAATGATGCGGTGTATGTCCCTGGTGCGGTATAGGTATGCGTTACATTATTCATGTTCTCTGCAAAAGTTCCATCACCAAAAGACCACGAATTTGTCTGATTGGCAAGAAGAGAAATATCTACAAAGGTAACATTCAGAGGTGCCTCTCCTTTGACTGGCAATGCGACCATTACACAATCTTTTTCATCCTCAGTAACCTGCATCCAGAATTCTTTCCCTTTCGCTAACTCTGACATAGGGATGTCCGGGATGACATCTTGAATAAACATATTCTGATCATTATCCCAGTTATCATTGTCAAATCCCCAGACATTCAGATTCAGGGTATAGGTATCATTCATATCAGCAAATGATTCTGGTTTCAGGATGATCCGATAAAGACCTCCAATTGGACGGGTAAGTCCACCAATATCATCAAGTATTCCATCCCCGGAGAGGTCTGCCTCAAAGAAGGTTGCGTTAGGTATTGTGGTGGTTTTGATCTTTTCAGTCAGTCGCTTTCCGTTTGGATCAATAATTGTCATTTCAACCGGACTTGGAAGATCCGGAGAGGATTGTGCAGAAACATCCATCGTACACCCGCCATATGATTCAATGCCTGAAATTTCATTTGAGAGCGTTGTAATTTTCTTCTGGCGCTTTACTTCTCCATTAATAAGAACCTTGTAATAATCTTCCCCTTTATAATTAAGCATTCTATTAGGAATTTTTTCGATGTGAGTTCCAATAATCTCCCATCTTTCGTCAGTCCAATACTGTATCAGGTTATAGGGAGATACTGGACCGGGAATCCAATATAAATTTCTGTCATTTCTTTTAAAAGCAGCCCAGACTAATTCGCTGCAGTAATAATTCCAGCACATCCTGTCTTTGCAAAGCCTGTATAAATAGAGCCTATCCGGGAGGAAATGCTCGCATGCTCCAAATGAGCAATCCTGTTGCTTGCCTAATACTAATGACTCCCAGTCATACGCTCTACCGATCTTTTGCTTTGCAAAGTTAACAATATTCAAACGTTCCTGATCATTCAAATTTTTGTATCGGTATATTGCTACACAGTAATCATTCGGATAGGCAAATTTCGATATCGGTGATATAACAACACCATCATTGAATGATTCAATAATTTGATTATTTCCGATATACATGGCAGCATGAGTCCATGGTCCGGGAATGAGTTCAACATCCGCTGATTCTTTACAGTGCAGGAGAACATCTGCAGGCTTTAATCGAAGATCGAATGTATATTTATTATCTGTAATATAGAGTCTTGCTTCGTCTTTTGTTTCACACCCGATTCTGATAACTGGATGGACGATTTCAGCAATAGTATAAGTATGGCTTACCTCAGATGGAAGAGTAGGTGTATTACCAGGAAGACTAAAATATGCCGTTTCTCCATCTCCCCAATCAATATTTATCTCAATTATTGCATGATCTCCATATTCGTCATGAATTGTTTTTTTAGTTCAAAAGTCAGATATTTTCCAATAATCGGGTTTGGTGTGAGTAATTCCCAGGCTGAACCATTTACATACTTTTTATCACGTATCCTAATCTCAATTGAACCCTGATAAATCAGAATGTTTTTCTGGTCGAAACCGCTAACTGAAACCTGATATGTCCCGGCTTTGTTATAAATATGCCATGACTGCCAAATAGCAGAAACACTGGATGTTCCATCTCCCCATTGAATGGAATACGTATCTATTCTCTTTCCTGATTCATTGTTTTGCGGAAAATGAAAGATAATCCTATCCCCAATGTATGGCTTTTCCGGTGTATAGGTAATGGATGGTGTTGTTAAAACCTGGATCTCGTCCTTCTCATTGCTCTCCTCTGATGCCATAACACTACCACCGGATGCAATAAGGATACCTACGACAAGGAAAAAAATTCCGAGAATAGCTAAGAACCCCCTTACAACAAATTGGGGTTTATAAATACTTTATAAACTAGCGATCATAAAAGGGGGGTTTTTAGCTATCCTCTTAGATCCATTTGATGATACACACACAATCATTCTCATATCCAGACAGATTCTCAATTTGAGATGAATGCCTTAAGGTTTAGAAAATCCGGGTATTCCTCAGGTGCTATACATAGTTTTATCGTCCATAACAAATCCATATATCATATAGGATATATGCAGATATTGCTCATTGATGACAATGAAAAACTTTGCATGCTCTATCAGAAGCTGCTCAGCCGTGGGGGGCATGAAACCAGGATAGAGACCCATGCAAAGGATGCACTTCAAGCAATCCGGATGGCCCGGCCGGATCTTATTTTACTGGACATTATGATGGAGCCGGTATCCGGATGGGAAGTCCTTGAGCAGATTCGAAGTACTCCTGATGTTGCTGATATTCCTGTGATCATCCTGACCGGAAAAGTTCTGACTCCTCAGGAAGCTGTCAAATATGGCATGATGATCGAAGGGTTTGTCATGAAACCACTTGAGCAGACCATGCTTCTCAAAGCAATCGATGATATCAAACAAGTCCTTGATGAGAGTGAGGAGCGGTATAAAAAAGCCATATCCTCCGGTCTGCCCCCGGAAAAGGCTGCGGCATGCAGGGCTGCAATTAAAAAGAATAATATTCTCCGGTTTCTCCGTGATAACCTGTCAAAACAGGAACAGTTACTGAAAAATGAGGGCAATGATACCCTGGAGATCCTGCACAGTCTTGATGGTATGAGGGAGATGATCGCAACCGAATATCAGAAGATCCATCAGACCATGGAAAACTGTCCCTGATTTTTTATTGCCCTTTTGACATCTGATCTTTCAGTTCTGCATACCGAATCCATGCGGTATCAAACTGTGACATAAGATCTGACACCAGGTCTGTCATCTCACGTGCATATCCGCTCTCAAGAGGCTTTCCTTCAGATATTTTCAGCAGCAGATCCTGGATAGGGGTTCTGATCTCTGCTGAGAGTTCCCTGATCTTCTCAAGGGCTGAATATAGGTCCGAATACTCTTTTTTGATTCGTTCAGTTTCAAAGACGGCATGACGCTCTGCGGTGACATCCGCCATGATCGTGGCAATATGGGTTGGCACACCTTCCTTCTTGAGAGGTATCCTCGTAAACTCGATGAACTTTACCGTTTCACCAAAGGTGTACTTTCGGATCCGCCGCTCCACATCTCCTGACCTGAATAACTCCTGAAGATCCTGCATATCTCCAAAAAATGAGAATTTCGGCGTCTCATAGAGCGGTCTGTTCAGCATGTACTGACTGATCCCGGCTTTTCGGGCAAGTTCTGCAAATAACGGGTTATATCCTGCAAGCATCAGACTTTTATCGATAACAAATGCCGGCAGCCGGAGAGCCGTGGTGACTGCCATCAGATGCCTGATCATCTCAGGTCCGATATGGGAGGATGCAGTCGCAGCACTCTCTGCACTCTCGATAAGGATCAGATATGACGGTGGCTGGTTCCCTTCATGAAAGACAAATCCTCCGGTCAGGGTCACCGGAACCATGGTTCCGTCTTTTCGTTTCAGAGATACCTGGTCAGGAAGGATCATCTCCAGATCAGTTCCATTCTGCCCTGCATCACCTGCACGTTGAATTCCGAAGAACGCATACACCGGCCTTCCCAAAAGTTCCTGCCTTTGAAAACCGGCAAGGGTTGCAGCGACCTGGTTTATCTCCCTGATGGTTCCGGCTCCAGAGAGCAGAACGACCGGCAGGGGAATTGCTTCAATTTTTTTCCCAAGTTCTGATAATGCCTCCGGATGCACCTCCTCCCTGACTTTCTGTTTTATCCGGTGTTTATGAAGGCTCATCTCGATATTTGTCATCAGTTCCCGTTCTTTAAACGGTTTGAGGAGGTATCCTGATGGAGAAACAGCAATTGCACGTTCAAGTGTTGCTTTATCTGAATGAGCGGTCAGGAAGATGATTGGAAGGTCATACAGCTCCATGATCCGTTTTGCAGCTGCAATTCCGTCCATCTCACCTTTGAGTCTGATATCCATCAGAATCAGGTCTGGTTTTGTCTCTCCTGCCTTCTGGATTGCAGACTCTCCGGTTATTGCCTGACCAACAACGTCGTACCCCATAGCCCGGAGTTTCTGCTTAATCTCCATGGAAATGAGCATTTCATCTTCAACGATCAGGATCTTACTCCCCTGTGGCATGCTCCTCACCCCTGATAATAAATCCCTCCTGAATGGGTATTTTCATCTTCACAACCGTACCATTGTCGGTTGAGAATGAGATCTCCCCGCTTGACTGGAAGATAAGATTGGAAATGATCTGCATCCCCAGGGTCTCACTCGTCTCCATGTCAAACCCGGGAGGCAGTCCTCTGCCGGTATCACGATAGAGTATCTCGAGATTGCCCTGTTCCGGGACTATGGTTATTCCGATTGTACCTTTTTGATCAGGATAAAATCCATGTTTAAATGAGTTTGTAATCAGTTCATTCATAATAAGACCAAGGGGTATGCCGGCATCGATTGTCATCTCAATTGACGGATCGCAGATGAGATCAAGGGTTATCAGCGATTCATCCGGTGAGAAGTCAGAGATGAGGGTACTTGCGAGTGAATTGATATATTCAAGGAGGTTTATGCTGACCAGATTATCGGTCCGGTATAATTTCTCATGAACGATAGCCATCGAGAGGATCCGGTTCTTACTCTCCTGCAGCACATCATAGACAACCGGGTTATCAACCATGCTGCTCTGAATCCGGAGCATGCTGACAATTATCTGCATATTGTTCTTTACCCGGTGATGGACCTCCCGGAGCAGGATATCTTTCTCTTTCAGTGACAGCCTGATATCATTCTCAGCCTGTTTTCTGACCGTAATATCCATGATGCTGCCGATTATCGCAGGATTTCCCTTGTATAGTATCCCGCTGATGAGATTTTCAATCCAGATCATCCTCCCATCAGCAGTAATGCCCCTGAACTCATAATCATCCGTTTCATCAGGATTTTCGATGATCCGCTGGTGGTGTGACAGGACCATATCCGCATCTTCCGGATGAATGTAGTGAATAAGAGGGGAGTTTTCAAGTTCTTCCCGTCTGCATCCAAGAATCTCCGAGAGCCGGGGATTGGTATAGATAAACCGGTTATCCTGGACCAGATACACACCGACCAGTGATCGCTCAACCGGTTTATGGAACAATTCTTCGGTCTGATACCTGCTGATTGCTGATCCAATCACGTCTGATGCCATGATGAGTGCCTCAATCTCTGCGATAGGGCTTTTATGCTCTTTCTTCCAGGAGATAAATGCAAGCGTCCCCCACAGTGTTTCAGAAGAGAATACCGGGAGGAGCAGGAGAAATGAGGGGACATGCTCCTCTTGAGGCAATGATAATTCATTCCTGATCGCCTTGCTCTCACCAAGATAGAACCGGTTTTTTTCCAGGTACCCGAATAATGACGGAATT
>NZ_JAIWNS010000246.1 GCF_020216685.1 Methanospirillum hungatei
TCATCCACAGCGGCTCAATAAAAAAAATCATATTTTTTAGAACATGAAATTAAAGGCTATAAGTGCTCCGATGATAAGAATACAACTATGTTTCACGCCTGCCTTTATTGAGGATTCACCCATCAGTCCTGCCATCAGTCCTGAGCACAGTCCCTGGATCAGACATATGTGATAGAGCAGACGATCCATCGTAATAAGTGATGTTGATCCTAGGTTTGATAGTGGCCCTGCCATGGCAAGCCCCTCCTTACTCTGTTCTGCAAGAACTGTGAGAAACTGCGTGGTAATAACCCCGATAACAAAGATGAAAACAAAGAATGACAGATACACAATCGCGGTATAGATAAACATCTCTGAGAAACGGTCACGCCTCAGGTTTTCAGACATACGTGCATCATTTGCTGCAATACGAAGGAGTGATGATATTGAGCTGCTCATGGTTGCTGCCCGGGTAATCAGGGTGACGGTACGTGCAATCAATGCCGTTCTCACCCGGTGTTCAAACCGGATCAGTGCATCTGAAAAATTTGCTCCCCACTCAATATCACGGTGTATCCGGCTGATCTCATACCCGAGAACTCCCATATTTGCCCGTGCAATAACCGCAATTGACTGAGTAAGGGTAATCCCTACTTCATTAATCCCTGCCATCCGGTCAAGAAAATCCGGAATCATCGATTCAAGAGATCGGATCTTTTGGTTCCACCGGGTATAAAAAATGGCAAATGGAATGAGGGTTATCAAAAGGGCAATCATCAGTTGATCATCAACATAATTGATGTTGTCCTCAAGTGTCCCGACCGGAATGGTTAAAAAAATATAGATAACATAGGCCAGAGCGACGGGGGTACTAAAATAAAATGATAGCTCCGGATGCTGAACAAATCCCTGGACCGGGTTTGCCAGCCATCTTTTTAGTGGCTTTATCTTTTCAAACCGTGCCAGGGCGGTGAAGAGATGTTCTTCATTTCCTCCCTCGGAAATCCTGACATCAGAGTACTGATTCAGCCATTTCGCGCTCACATATCTGACAACATTCTCATCTTTTATCGATATGGTATCAATCATCAGTATGAAGATCGCAGCTCCGATGGGAAGAACGGCATACCCGATAAGTGATAATTCAAGGATGGCTGATGATCCCATCATTCCCATGACCACAAGAATTACGATGAGAAAGAGTGGTCCGGCAATGAATATGGTAACATATATCTCGGCTACGAGCCCCAGAAACTGGAGAAACTGTTTCTGTTCAAACTTCGCTTCTTCCTGAAGGATAAAAACCCGGTCCTGAAGAAACTGAGCAAGATTTCCTCCACTCTCCACCGTAGAGATAAGATCCTGTAAAAAATCCTTAAGTTTTCTGCTCGGGGTGGTTTCACTTAAGTGCTTTAAGGCATTTATGATATCATAACCGAAGAAATCAGCATCCCTGACCGCCTGTCTGAACTCCAAAGATACTTCCCCATATATGGCAGACATTTCTGAGAGGGAGCGCAATATGGTTATTATTTCTGCGCCTCCCTTTCTCATCGCATACATGTACGAGACGGCATTGGGAAGGCCGATAGTAATTTTAGTCTCCCGTGATTTTTTTGTCAGGGAAGGTAACACGGTGTATACCCAGTAGCCGATGAAACTACCAATGAGGAACAGGATGATCCCAAGCAGAATCTGAACGATAATAATGATTGGGAGGTCTCCGGTATCAGGATCATATGATATATTCAGGACATTATATAATTCAGGCTTTAATCCAAGATCCAGAGAAAATAATGCAAAGCCCGTAATAAAACCAAGAAGTCCCAAAAAAATACCGGTTCCTATCCCTGCGAGGATAGCCCGGTTTAAAAACTGTTCAAGAGTAAGACCGGATCTGATACCAACTAAATCGATATGTAAATCATGATATTTTTCCGGATTTTTGTATACCAGCCGGTTTACAACCCATGCAGGAATCATGCTACCAGCGATGCAAGATCATCGAGATGTTCTATCACATTTTGTTTATCAATGTAGTACGCCTGGATAACCTTCGTAAAACTGACATAATCCCTGATATTTTGATCTTTTACCGCTTGCAGGACCAGTTTTCTTCGGTCCATCTCTTCAATAAGTTTATCAGGCCCCCATCCATGAAATGCTGCAATATCGCCCAGAACCTGTGATCTGCCGGTATAGGTAAAGTCGTCAGCTACCGGATCGTACTCAAATACGGTATTGACCATGATATTTCCGGTGGCGGGATCAATACCGGCAATCTCCACGATCTCATCACACCGGCGAACCCGGTCAGGACCGATCTGGATCTGTTTCTGAATGCTCATGATATTCAGTGCCTGAAGCATGTTTCGTGGCACATTCAGAGGTTCGTTTTCCAGACGATGTATTGCAGCATCAACACTTCCTGCATGCATAGTAGAAAAAGTGGTATGTCCGGTGTTCATCGCCTGGAATAATGTCTGGGCTTCATGACCTCTGACTTCACCGACCAGGATATACTCAGGCCGCTGACGCATTGCAGCCTTCAGGAGCATGAACATGTCAACATGGGCTCCTCCACCTTCGGCAACAATCTCCCTGGTCACACTCGCAATCCAGTTATCATGAAACAGAGTTACTTCTCTGGTATCTTCAATGGAGATAACCTTGGCAAGCGGGGGTATAAAAAGAGATACTGCATTGAGGGATGTCGTTTTCCCAGAGGCGGTTCCGCCAATAAATACCAGACTCATGTTGTTCTCAATTGAAAGCCAGAAGTAGACCAGCATATCAATATTGAACGTATGAAGATCCATGAGGTCAACCGGGGTGAAGGGTGTTTCACGGAATTTGCGTATCGTAAATGATGTCCCACGGGATGTTACTTCGGTCCCGAAGGTAAGCTGCAGACGTGAACCGTCCGGCATCGTCGCATCGATGATCGGATTCGCGGATGAGATATGCTTTCCTGATCGCTGAGCCAGGGTAATAGCGAGAGATATTAATGAATTGGTATCAAAGGAGATGTTGGTCTTAATATTCTGCTCTTTTCTGTGGAACAGAAAGATCGGTATATTATCCCCGTCACAAGAGATATCTTCAATCAGGGGATCGATCATAAGGGCATTAATACGGCCCCACCCCAGGTAGTTACGAAGAAGATAATATTCAATTTTAAACAGTGAATTTTGTTCTATTTTCAACCCGTAATATTCGATCAGATCGACAACTTTTGAGATAAGAAGTTTCTTTCGTTCAATTCCCAGTTCTTCATCGGTAAGGATAAGTACATCTCTGAGATCCTCATGGATTCGTTCAAGAAGTTCATATTCAAAGGGAGTAAGTTCGGGTTCAAATAAAAGATACTCCCTCAGCTTGGATCGAACATTATGCGCAATAACCACCTTGGCAAGGCCTGGCTCCACCCAGTATTCATGCTTTGACTCATAGGGATGCTGCAATTTTATATCAAGGAGGCTGCCGTGTTTATCAAAATCATACTCCTCAAACCCTTTTTTATGAGTCAGACTTAATTTTTTCAGGAGTTTCCGATCAAAACTCTTATCAGGACTCTCTTTTACGGTTTTAAATGTCTCTTCCAGATCTTTTTCAACAGCAACGATCTCTTCTTCACGCTTTAATAATGGTAGTTTTATCCGGGTTATTCCTGCAGGTTGCTCTATCTCCTTTTGAGGTTGCTTTTTTATCAGGTCGATATGGGGGACCTTTTTTATGCCAGGTCCTTTTATTTCTGGTTTCTTTAAGACTTTTTTCGGTTTTTCTGATTGGGTGGGAGCCGTGCTGCCTTTACCGATACCAATACTCGGAACTTTTATCTTTATAGAGCGACGGTTTTTTTCCCGTTGTTCATTTTTATTCTGTGTATCTGATTCCCCCATCTCCAACCCACCAGAAATTATTACTCTCCGTAATGGTTCCCCCCGGCACCAGTTAAAATATCATATGACATCAAAGCATAAAAATAATACAATAGATGGGAAGGGGACAGGATTTTGATCCGCCATGGAGAAGAGCAGGTCTCATCTCTTTTCACTCTTGTGTGATCTCTTCACTCATTCCAAAGATTTAATTTGTTAGTGCGAATGAAATACAGATAACCGGATCTTCGAATAATGACAGGGATAAAATTTGAACAACATATGCCAACCGGATTATCAACCCTTGATCCGGTTTTTGATGGAGGTATTCCTCCTGGCTCTGTGGTACTGTTGAAAGGGGATATCGGTTCAGGAAAGATAGAGTTTGCATATAGTTCAATGATACACCTCTCTCACCTGATGAACCGGGAATCAACTGATGAGAGGGTGCTCATCCCTAAGGATATTTGTTATATCACCGTAACAAAGAGAAAAGAATCAATATTGCGTGAAATTTCACAATCATTTCATGAAGATTTCTTATCTCACATTGACACGATTCATTTTGAAGATTTATCCGATATCTATTTCGATACCAGTCTTGTTCCTATCACCTGGTATTCAGAATATGACGATATTATTGAACGAATGACAGCGCGCCGGAAGATCCATGACAACCTTCTGACCACCCTTTCGTTTACTCTTGATGATGTTCCCAATCAGAGTCTGGTAATACTTGATTCATTAACGGAGATTGCAACCCAGTATATTGCAGCAGGGAAATGGCCTGACCTCTCTGCATACCTCAGAGGAATGCAGCGTGTTGCCAAAAAATGGAATACCTCCTTTTATCTGATTCTGACGAAAGGCATTCTCAGTCCGTACCAGGAGATTGAGGTTGCTGATGCCATGGATGCAGTCATTCATTTCAAATGGGAAGAGTCATCGAGTGCAAAGCGTCAGCGTGTCTTATATATAGAGAAATTCAGGGGAGTGATGATCCATCTTGAGGATCGTGATCTTGTGAAATTTGCCGTAAAGATCACTCCTGAACGCGGATTTGAAGTCAGTAATATCAGGGTGGTTATATGAGAATACCGTTAATGAGTATTCCCCGGTTCGGGTTTGGTATTAAAGGGCTTGATGAGATGCTCTCCGGAGGTCTCATTGAAGGGACTGTCTCCTCAATTATTGGAGCATATGGTACCGGAAAAACCAATTTTGCACAGTATTACATCTGGCAGGGTCTGATACAGGGTCAGAGTGCATTATATATCACCCTTGAAGAAAGAACCTCCAGAATTCTTGGCTATATGGAAAATAAGGGATGGGATGTCTCTCAATATCTGGATTCCACGTTTACCATTGTAAACCTTGATCCATCGGATTTCAATCTTGCGATAAATAGTGTGAAAAACGAACTTCCGACCTTGATTAAAAAGACAGGTGCACATCGGGTGGTTATCGATCCGGTCTCCCTCTTTGAGGATCTCTTCCATGATGATGCAACACGAAGACGGGAAATGATGCGGTTTTTAGAGAGTCTTCGTGATCTGAACTGCACATCACTTCTCATCAGTGAAGCAGACAAAACCAACACATTTGCCAGTAAATATAATCTGATTGAGTATCTGAGTGACACGGTCATTCTTTTAAAATATGCTCGTGGTGGAGATGTAAATGACGTGCATCTGGCGATTGAAGTTGTCAAGATGCGTATGTCACAGCACTCACGAGAGGTTAAACCATTTGAAATCCACCAGGATTCTGTAACGGTGTATACTGAAGCTACTGTGTTTTGATCATGCGGGTCTGCTGGAGAACGATTCCAAGTCAGCGAAACAGCATGGCGTGTCTCTATGCTGCCTGTGAGCGGGCAGGATACACACTTGATTTTTCGTGCGGTCCTGAAAAGGATGTAACACTCTATAGTCTGAACTCGATCACCGGGCCCTCTCTTATCCCTGAAATACAAGCTGCTGATACAATTACTGTTATCGGCGGGCCCCATG
>NZ_JAIWNS010000247.1 GCF_020216685.1 Methanospirillum hungatei
TACCGATCAGGTAACTCCTGCTACCGTGAAATTGTCACCTGGGGACTATTATGTCGATCTCATACTCATTGGGTATGACCTGTATCATGAAGTGATAGCATTTCCGGATGAAAGCCCGTTAAAAGTGAATCTGATACCAAGCACCAAGGGGATCATGAAGATTCAGACCGACCCTGATGATGCTACTATTTATCTGAACGGCATTCTGAAAGAAAGGGATTCTGATTCTCTTATCAAAGATTTGGAATATGGAGAATATACTCTTGAAATTAAAAAACCCGGTTACAAAACCTATAAAGATACGATTAATTTTGATTCTGGCAATACAGAATTTGTAGTCCCACTAGAAGCCGTTGGAGGAGCGGTCTATGTCAATTCTATCCCGACGGGTATACATGCTGCCTATAATGGAAAAATTGTGTGGAACTTAACTCCCCTGGTCATGAAATTACCGCCTGGTGAATACACTATCGCTGTTATGGGTAGTACTGCTACACCCCCGACAGGGGTAAAAACGAAAAAAATAACCCTGGGTTTGGGAGATGAGGTTACATTAAATTTCGTCATGGATGGACCTCAGGGTGAGGCAATTTCCCATGATGATGGCACCATTACCGTTGGAATTAATACTGATCCTGAAGGGGCCCAGATTACGATTGATGATAAAAAATTAGATGCAGTAACTCCTGCATTTGTCAGACTTCGCCCAGGGACACATAATGTAAAACTTGCCCTGCTGAATTATCAGACGTATAATGAAGAGATTAAATTTCCAGATGAAAGCCCGCTGAACGTAAACCTTATCGAAGCAATGACCGATTATCCGGATGTATCATCGAATGAAATATCATCAGATAATGAATTGGTAAAGGTAACCATATACACGGGCCCGAGTGGTGCAGAAATTACCCTCATGGGAGAGAGTGGAACATTAACCGGTACATCTCCGGTAAGTTTTGAAGTGGTACCAGGGAAGTACAATATCCGTGCCACCCGTCCTAATTACAAGAACTACCAGGAGGTATATACAATTGACCAGGATGGTATGGATATTACCATTCAACTTGAATCGGTATATACTCTGTACGGGACCTGATAGTGAAAGGTTTTTTTGATCACAACTCAAGGAAAAGAGAGAATCCCTCTTTTTTCTAAAGACTGAATCCAGTTTTTAATTTTAAAAAAATTCCAGAACAAAACAATAATATCAAACCAGTATTGTTTTTTACACTATGAGATTCTTAATATAACATCCCTGAATCTCCCACTGATGTTTCAATCAGAGATATATCCTCTCAACTCCTCTTTGAAACCCTGTTCCATCACCCCCGAAATCCTGCCTTGTCCCTGAACTCATGATTTCTCATCCATATCTTTGAAAGGAGTCGCATCCTCCCATAATTTATGAAAAATCTCTCGCAATTGTGAATTTAACATTGCATCCCGTATTCGTATCATCACATACGGTTTGGTAAGATCGCGTTGATCCTCTAATTCAAAAATACACATGGTTCCATCAACGAGTATGAAATTATGCTCTGTGTTTAAAATACGGATTTCAACCAAATCATGATACATCTGTTGAATCGGTTCTTCCTGAATATATGCGGCTATTTGTGAAAAGAAATTGAGATATGGGGAATCCGGATATAGTATCTTCACAGGGATTCCCTTTTTTAGTAAACTCACCAGATTATTCATAAGTGAATAGGCAGTCCGCTCATCAATCTCCGAATGAAAGGAACCATATCGAGTTTGTGTAACATAAACCACTTCTTTTGTTGCTTCATTATGCACCTCCACAAAATAATTCAGAATATCTTTATTCGTATACATGATCTGAATGTCCTGAAGATTGGGAGTTGGATTATGTCTTCTCTCTAAACTCTGTTCCAGTTGTGTTATGGTCTTTTTCAATTCATTCCGCTGGTTTTTTGAATCTATAAAATATCTCATATAGATTCTTTGAAAGGCGATTTCAGGAACGATTGATTCATATCTTTTTGGTCTGCCTGAATGCTCTGTAATTATCTCATCTTCGAGAAGCGATGACAGGGTATCATAGATTTTTCCCATCGGAACATGAGATTCCAAAGACAATGCCCGTGCATCAAGAGGTCCTTTTTGAAGGAGGCAGGCATACACAAGTGCCTGATATTTGGAAAGACCAATCTTTTGGAGCAACTCGATGTCAGACATTAAACTTCCTTGAGTTTATTTTGTGTGAATTGTTTAAGTTACTATACCTGGATAATACTGGTTATGACGAATATGTCAACAATACACCAATCTCCCATTGAGGTGGTGAGAGCATTCTTTGATGAAATGTCAAAGCTTGATTTCGATACAGCACTTGTGTATATATCTGATGACTGTGAATACGAAAATCTGCCAATGCCTGATTCCAAAGTTATCGGACCGGCAGGTATCCGTGCAATACTCGAACCATTTTTCGCTCAAACTATCGAAAATGAGTTTATCGTCATCCGCGAAGCCGCTCAGGGTCAGGTAGTATTTATTGAGCGACGTGACAGGCATCTCCTCTCAAATGGCTGGATAGAGTTACCAGTAACCGGTGTGTTTGAGGTTCAAAATGGTTTCATCACAGTCTGGCGGGAATATTTCAATTTTCCCACCATTGCACCGATGTTTCAGATGAATGATAATTCAAAATAAGTGGTCTGATGGAATATATTTCGTTTGATAATTTTTTCCAGTAATCACCACATTCCATCAAAAATTTCTTGAAAAATGCCATATCAAACCAATTTTTAGGAAAGAATTTATTCTGTTTACTTTCCAGAAACTGGGTGTAAAGAAGTCTCCATAATTTTCTCGGGAAGATGAAAGACCTACATGCTGACATTCCCGGAGAAATCATTATAATCATACTCCGGTAATTTTCATATCATGGCTGTATGGAAATGTAACATCTGTGGATATCTCTATGATGAAACAACCGGAGATCTGACATCTTCTATCCCACCAGGAACTCCATTTGCCGCAATCCCTGATACCTGGCGATGTCCGATCTGTCATGCAGATAAAACAGTCTTCATACAGGTGAGTGAAGAATCACCTGATGTCACATCATTCCCCACGGTTTCTGAAGCAATAATAGAAAACCTCGTTCACTTCGGTATCACGGAGTATTTCGGGGTTCCTGGAACGAGTAGTCTTGGGATTATCGATGCAATTCGGAAACATGAAAAGGCACAGTTCACACTCTTCCGCCATGAAGAAAATGCGGCAATGGCTGCATCAGCCTATAATAAACTCACCGGAAAAATCGCTGCATGTGTGACCATTGCAGGACCAGGAGCGACCAATCTTGCTACCGGCCTTTATGATGCCAAGGAAGATCGGGCATCCGTGCTCTCGATAAACGGACAAGTGGAGATGCAATATGCCGGTCCGGGTGGATTTCAGGAGATTGATCAGGATGCATTCTTCAGACCGGTTACGGTCTATAATAACACAATCTATGATAAAAAGATGGCTGTAAAGATCCTGACCATGGCCGTTCAGCATGCCGTAGTCAGAAGTGGGGTTGCCCAGATCTCGGTCCCGAATGATATTCAGAAACAGGAGATAGATCCTGAATATACCGAGGTCAGGGGCGTCATCCCTTCGCTCATCATCAGACCAGATACCCAGACCATACAAAAAGCCATTGACCTCATCGTTTCATCCACAAATCCGGTAATTCTTGCCGGATGGGGTGCATATCCTTATTCAGATCTGATTGCCTCATTTGCGGAGAGAATTGACGCTCCGATCCTCTCAACCTTTCGTGCAAAAGGAATTTTTCCGGATGACCATCCTATGTATGCAGGAGTTCTTGGGACCGTCGGTTCATCCGGAGCACGGATCATGGTTGAGGAGGCTGATCTGCTCATAACACTGGGTGTCGGATTTTCAAAGATGACAAGGGTTCCTGAACATATCCGGATTCTTCAGATAGATTATGATCCGCTTCGTCTGGGGAAAGGAAAGGATACTCTCCCGGTGTATGGTGATGTCGGAGAGGTAATATCTGAACTCCTGTTAATACTCCCCCAATCATCTCATTCCCATGCACAAGAAAAGGTCAGTGCTGTGAAAAAACCCTGGGAAGAAGTCCGGAGAAAAGAGGCTGAAGATTTATCCGTTCCAATCAGACCTCCTTTCATTATGGATGTCCTCTCCAGAGTGATCCCACCGGATGCGATAATCTCTATTGATGTTGGAGAGAATGGATGGTGGTTTGGCCGAAATTTCAGGATGAATGGTCAGAAATTTGTCATGTCAGGCTATCTTGCCACCATGGGTTTTGGATTTCCCGGAGCCATCGCTGGAAAAATTGCATACCCGGAAAAACCGGTCTTTTGTATCACCGGTGACGGGGGTTTTGCCATGGCCATGGGAGATTTTGTCACCGCAGTAAAATACAACCTCCCGATGGTGGTAATAGTTCTTAATAATCATGAACTCGGGATGATTCGGGTAGAGCAGCAGATAGAGAAGTATCCCAATTTTGCAACGACTCTGCATAATCCGGATTTTATGATGTATGCCAGATCCTGTGGCGGTGATGGTATCAGAGTTGAAAAACCTGAAGAACTTGAATCAGCAGTCCTGTGGGCGATGGATCAGCAATGTCCGGTTATTGTTGATATAATTACGGATCCCAGAAGATTTCCGTAAAAAATGATTGTTTCAATAGAATAGAACAATTCTCACTCTTTTGTATTTTTAAGTGCTATTTTAAGCGATTTTATCAATAACTGCAATTTCCTTGACTGGGGGAGATTTTATTCTCTGGAATACGAGTGTTCGTTTACTGGGAATTATATAATTTTATGGTGAAGAATATTTTTATATCAGGATTTACACAGGTTCCTCATGAATCATATGTGTAGGTTCCCATTTAGAATGGGATTATTACTTATTACAGTTCTTATACTCATTCCGTGTCCAATTTCAGCCGAATCACTCATCCATAATCTGGACGAAGAATCGAAACTATTTTTCAATGGGACTATTTATACGGAAGGTAGCACCAGTGTAGATAGTCTGCTCGTCAAGAATGGCGTAGTCCAGGCGTTAGGTATAGATCCTGCTGATGTTACGGATGCCAACAGAATCGATCTGAATGGAACATTCGTGTATCCAGGTTTTCATGATAGTCATGTTCACCTTGTTGAGGCAGGGTATGGATTTAGCAGCGGGTGTTTCTTGTATGGGGCAACTAATGCAGATGCTATTTGTAAAATTGTCAAACCCATCGCAGATTCACTTCCACCTGGTGAACCAATGTTTGGAGGAGGTTTTTCCCTTGAAAATTATGACAACTGGTCACTGGAAGACAGAAATAAACTCGACCAGGTAACCGGGGACAGACCGGTATTTCTGGGCGATCAACTCGGTCATAATGCCGTCGTAAATTCTGCTACCCTGAAACTTGCAAACATCACCGGACAGACGAATCCTCCACCGGGTGGAGTGATAATCAATGAAGATGGAGAGCCCACCGGCATGCTCAGGGAATCTGCCATGACCCTTGTCGGAAACGTTCTTTTCGATATGTTCCCTGATACGATGATAGAAGCAGTATCGAAACAGTTTCTTGATACGTGGGCATCATATGGGTATACTTCAATTAATGACCTGTCAGGTTTTTCCGGGGGGAGGATGCTCAAACCAGACATGTTAAGAAAGATGGAGGAAGAAGGAAACCTCTCAATCAGGGTTAATTATCTGTATACACTGTTTTCTTTAAATGAGATGGATGATGCATTACAGTATCTCGGAAATGACACTCCCATGGTCAGGTTTATTGGACTGAAGATCTTTGTTGATGGAGCGTATGCAGGAGGTCAGGC
>NZ_JAIWNS010000248.1 GCF_020216685.1 Methanospirillum hungatei
TACTCACCCGGTGGTTTATTCAGGTAATTATGCACATGATAGTCAATTCGGGTTCTTCTGATGTTTTGAAATATCTATCGTTGCCTATCGTTAAATTAGAAAAATGTGTATGTACTACACAAAATAAGTTATAAAAATGTGCACATTGCACACATAGTAAATACCTTAAGAACAAAGATGAATGTATGAAGCGACTTATTTACGATTCTTTACTTATATGGAAAGAAAGTACAGATCGTAAACCGTTGATTATTGAAGGAATTCGCCAGTGTGGGAAAACCTGGATCTTAAAGCATTTTGGCGAGACGGAGTTCAAAGATGTCGCTTATTTCAACTTCGAATATGATGATCAGGTGCAAAATATCTTTGAAGGGGATCTGAATGTCTCAAGAATTATAAAAGATCTTGGGATTATGAGGAATATATCCATTCAGCCTGGAAAAACACTTCTCATTTTAGATGAAATTCAGATATCTCCACGAGCAATAACTTCTCTTAAATATTTCTGCGAAAATCTGCCTGAACTTCATGTTGTTGCTGCCGGCTCCCTTCTTGGAGTAGCTCTGGCACAGATGGGGAATCTGGTCTCATTTCCAGTCGGGAAGGTCCAGATGCTTAAGATGTATCCTCTCAATTTTCCGGAGTTTCTCATGGCAAAGGATGGAGAACTCCTGTATGAATATCTGAAAAAAGTTTCCCCTGATGAAACGTTATCGGCGGTCTTTACCAGTAAACTGGAAGAGGCATATCGTGAATATCTGATAACGGGAGGTCTGCCGGAGGTCGTAAGTTCATGGATAAAAAACCACGACATTAGGATTATTGAAGCAATTCAAAGCGATATCATAAGTAATTATGAAAAAGATTTTGTGAAATATGCACCTGTGTCTGAATTTCCAAAACTGTCTTTGATTTGGAAGGCAATACCTGCACAGCTTGCAAAGGAGAATCAAAAATTTCTATTTGCTCATGTAAAGCAGGGAATGCGTGCACGTGATCTGGAAGATTCTCTGGAGTGGCTGATATCTGCCGGACTCATCTATAAAGTTGAAAAGATTGAGAGGCCCTACATTCCAATTACAACATATAGTGATGTTACAAACTTTAAGATCTATCTCTCTGATGTAGGATTATTACGGAGGATGAGTAAATTTCCGGCTGATGTCGTTTTTGACACCTCTTCGCTTACCGCCGACATACGGGGGATTCTTTCGGAAAATTTTGTGTTGACAGAATTGATATCAAACGGGTTTCAAAACCCATATTTCTGGAAATCCGGTGGAATTGCAGAGGTTGATTATATTATTCAGGAAGATGTTGATGTCATTCCAATCGAAGTGAAATCATCAGGAAGAATCCGTTCCAGAAGCCTGGCAGAATACAGAAAAAAATACAACCCGCGTATTGCAGTTCGAACCAGTCTCCGGAATATTGCCCGGCATTCTGATGAACAAGGTGAGGTTTTGGAGATTCCGCTCTACCTCATCTGGAGATTGAAGGCATATCTCTGAATTTAATTGAAATGACTTGATGTTTGTACCCGGTTTTTCAATAAATTCTCTGACTCACAATCAGTGTGTGACAATAAAGGCGCCTGATGAGTGACTGGATTATCTCTTTATTTAAGAATTCTCTCTATAAAATCATGTTCGATGGAAACATATTCATTCAATTTTGTGATCTTTATGTGTAGCATTCGTTAGAAAAATGTGATAATTTTTACCTGGATCTTTTTTTCTCGATCTCTATCATAAGAATAACCAAGAGGCAAACCGCAGAACTCGACTTCGTTCAGTTTAATACCCTCCCTTCTAAAAATTCTCCAATTATCCCTGCTATCTCTTCAGGCTCAACAAAGATCATCCCATGCCCCTGACCTTCCCTGATAACGAGTGTTGCATTCGGGATAGCATCGGCAATGATCACAGCATTCTCCGGAGGGATGACAAGATCCTGATCTCCGGTGATGACAAGTGTCCTGCATTGGATCGAAGGGAGATCGGGATACACTCCTTTCCATGAGAGGAAGGATTCATACTGCTCCTTTACTGCTCCAGGATCAGCAACTTCCCCATAATCCACAAACCAGGTAGAGGGGTCCGGATGACTGGTGCGGAACTCCTCAGTTAGGAGAAGTCTTCCTGCCCGGTCAAGATACTTTTCCGGGCTATTGAATGTCTTCCCCATCTCTTCTATCACCCAAGGGTCGGCTGGCACTTTTTTTGTACCACCGCAATCGGTACTGATGAGAACAAGATGGTTTACTGAAACAGGATATGTTTTCGCATATTCAAGAGCAATCATTCCACCCATTGAGTATCCGACGATATCAACCGGGAGAACAGAACAATTGCGATTTTCGTACTTCACCGGTTCATTAGTACTCAATCCATTATCAGTACTGCCACATCGATCATTCCCTCCCGCCAGTTGAGTTATCACCTCATGCAAATCCATGGCTCCCTGTGAAATAGAAAAAGGAATCTCCGGGTTATGAACTCCGGATACTCCGCGATGGTTATAAACGATAACGGTATGGTTTTGTGCAAGGTTCTCTATCATCTTGTGCGGCCATTCATCGATAGTCATCCCTAACCCCAGGACAAAGAAAACAAGGGGACCTTGTCCATGGATAGCATACCGAAGGGGAATACCGTCCCTGGTGATAATAAATGATGAATTCTTCTCTTCTGTCGAGACATGTTTCTGAACCTGGTTTACTTTTGTACCAGGTTCCTGTACTTTGTTGTTATCGATACACCCAGTCATACAGATGAAGATGATGCATACCGCAATAAAAATGATATCGGTGAGAGTTGTTTGCATGGTGAGCTATCAAACATAGGAATTATTTATTGGTTCTTCTGAAGGGCAAAAAATGATAATTTAAATTTTCAAAAGATAGGATCTAGCCGGTCAGCCCTTCAGATGATTTCCTCTGACAGAGTAGAAAATCCAAAAAAATTTTTAGGTTTTTATCGGAGTTTCCCTTTAATGGGATACTGAATATTATCATTACTTACTTTTCCCTTCACGTTTACGGTTACATTCCACAGTCCTGGTCTGCATGATTCAGGTATCATAAATGTCCCGGTTAGAGTCCCTTTGACCAGTTCACCAATAGCGGTGATGTTCTTCTCACCTGGGTGTGAAAGGTTTACAATCGCCCCGTTCTCAAAGTTCTCTCCATAGACTACAAATCCGCTCCCCTTTCCAGGTGCTGCAAATGACATGACAACTGAGTGTACGACCGGGAACGGACCGGATGGCAGCACGATGAACTGAACATTATCATTACTGAAAAGACCGCTTTGGTTCACAGTCACATTCCAGGGTCCGGGCAGAGCATCATCGGGGATAGTGATGGTCCCGGTCAGGTTTCCTTCTGAGAGATTTCCGGTTGATGTAATGTTTCCCTGTTCTGGATGGGAGAGGTTTACCAGAGCACCATCTTTAAAGTTCTCTCCCTGAAGAAGATAATCGGTTGATTCACCCTGCAGTCCTGAATCAGGAGTGATATTATGAACAACCGGCACATGAATCGGACTGTCCGTAATGGTGAACTGGATGTCATCATTACTATAGAGTCCGTTCTGATTCACTGAAACATTCCATGGTCCGGTGAGAGCATCTGATGGTATTTTGAAGGATCCGAAGAGTCCTGGTCCGGGAATGTATGCATATGATGTGATATTTTCCTCACCGTCATGGGTCAGGTTGACTATTGCGCCATAGAGCAGATGTTCACCGGTAATTGAATAGATGACCTCCGTTCCTTTTTCTCCATTATCCGGATGTATCAAGGTTACAACCGGAGTATCTGTGGGTGCCGGAGTAATGGTAAAGAGGATGTTATCAGTACTAACCTGTCCATTCTGATTTACTGATACATTCCATGGTCCGGTGAGAGTATTTACCGGGAGGTAAAATGTTCCGGTCAGGGTTTCATCCTTTAGGGTTCCGATTGATGCAATAGTGGTTTGTCCTTCCCTGGAAAGATTGACCCATGCACCATTCATAAGATTGGATCCGATAATGGTATAGTTCACAGCAAATCCTGCCTGACCTGATTCAGGTGTAATTCCGGTCACTACTGGAACCGGAACTGGTGGGGCGGTGATGGTAAAGAGTATGTCATCGTTACTATATCGCCCGTTCTGGTTCACTGATACATTCCATGATCCGAGAGTGGCATCAGGTGGAATTGTGAAAGTCCCGGTCAGGTCCTTGCCGTTTAGGGAACCGATTGAGGTGATGTTTGTCTCGTCGGTTTTGGTAAGATTTATGATTGCTCCATTCAGGAAATTTGTTCCGGTTATTGTATAGAGAATCTCAGAGCCGGCCTCTCCGGAATCCGGGGTGATGGATGAAACAATCGGAGCAGGCTCAGGAGTCGGTGTTGGGGTTGGCGTCGGGGTTGGTGCAGGATTGAGATGAATGACTCCCACAGCGTAATGTTGCATTCCTTCATACGACCCTCCCCAGGTCATGGTATGTTTGTTATAATCCCAGGTGTTATGGATAATAATCTGGTCAGTTCCGGTGTATCCGACACCAAGCATGGTATGCCCCCGAACTTGAATTAAAACCGGATATCCTGCGTCAATCTCTGCCTTATACTGGTCATAGGTGAATCCATTCGTGTTTCCATTGTATCCATAGATCAACTGGTTATAATTCAATGAATGCTGACCATCATTTGCGACAGAATATCCCCGGGACTCAACAAATAATTTCATTCCATGCATACCATCCCGCTGGGTATCATCATGTGTAGTGTAATCATACAGCGGAAATCCCTCTGGGTCCGTCCAGATCCAGGTACCCCCGTCGGTTGATTGATATTTATTGTACATACTGGTTCCCATAAAATCGCCTAACGAATCCTGTGGGGTGTGTTCAGTCCAGGAGCCAAAATATGGGTCAATATTAGAGCCATAAGCATGATAGTAATCATCTTTATGGCCCTTTGTTGTTCGGCCGTCAAGTCCGTTCTGGGAAGCAGTAAGAGGGCACTGGCCATTTCCTTCAAATGAAGGTCCCCATACAGCATTCGTCAGGGGAAAAACCCCTCCGTTTGTCGGACCGGTATACATATTTGGATACCCGTTCCGGTCCAGATATCCAAATAGCATGGTTGCAGATGTCGGGGCACATCCATATGACCAGGACATTGCAGGAACCTCATTTTTGTCTAAATATTGTGCTGAAACGTCATTCAGATCAGCGAGGTTTTTGTTCGGATCCCAGTTTTCAGGAGGTAGCCCAGGACCAATGAGCCGGCCTTCAATAACCCTGCCATCTTCATAGGACAGAAGTTTGAGCGTCGAATCATTTGCGTCAGATACCTCAACCAGATTAGGTTCGGCTAATACTCCAATGGTACAGATACCCATCAAGAACAATACAAAAACCAGAAAATACCTGGTAAAAGTAAAAAAAGGGTGACCGTTCATAATGCATATTATTATTTCAAGAATATATTATTTTTTGAATTCAAAAAGGAAATAGAGATGTGCGAATCATATGATAAAAATCAATATCTCCACATAACCTGAAATTATTTCAGCAAAAATATACCGGGGTGCTGGAATTAACAGTATACACTCACAAAATTATGATCTCGCATTTAAAGAGGCGCTTACTCTTTTTGAAAACAAGACTCTTGACTTCCTCGGCCTGAACCTTCCAAAGATAACCGGAGTCATTGTCACCGAGTTTGCCGAAGTTGAGACCCGTGATGAGTTTGTTGATCTTACGTTCAGGCTTGAAAACGGGGATATACTCCACATCGAGGAACA
>NZ_JAIWNS010000249.1 GCF_020216685.1 Methanospirillum hungatei
TATGATAAGTCGTGACGGGTTTGCCCTTGCTCACAGCTCACAGCAGCGTGAGGAGAGTGAGGTCGGGAATTTTATTCCGCCACTGGTTCTTGATCATGCAATACAGACTGATGCACCTGCCGGTTACGGATGTATGACCTCGTCTGCAGATTACTTCAGGATCAGGTATGACATCGAACGCTCCATGCGTGATTCGGTTCAGGTGATCAAAGAGACCGAAGAGGCATTTGCACAGACCTTCGGACGGAAGTACTCCTGGACCGAGGAGTACCGGTGTGAGGATGCAGATGTTCTCATCCTGGCAATGGGAACCCTGGGGAAGGAAGCAGAAGTCGCTGTGGATATTCTCCGGAATGAAGGGGTAAAGGCAGGGTCCATGCGGGTCAGGTGGATCCGTCCCTTCCCTGAACTGAACCTTGGTGACCGCGAACTGGTTGTTATTGACCGGAACTACTCATTCGGGTTTGGAGGTATTCTGGCGACCTCTATCCGTGCAAAGACCGGAAAGGAGTGCTATAATGTTATCGCAGGTCTTGGCGGGCAGGAGGTAACCTATCATGATATTGCAGGCTTTGTCAGGGACCGTCGTATCGGGGAAGAGTTCTGGTTTGGAGTTGATGCCTGATGTATGAGATACGGCTTCATTCCCGTGGTGGTCAGGGTGGTGTCACCGCTGCAAAGCTGATGGCTCTTGCCTCGTTCAGGGACGGGAAGTATGCGACTGCAGCCCCTTTTTATGGTGCAGAGCGGCGTGGTGCTCCGATTGTCTCATTTATCAGGATAGATGACAAGCCCATCAAGGTGTATTCGCAGATCCACAATCCTGACTTAATCGTGGTTCTCGATCCCTCCATTCTTGACCTGGTCAATGTGTTTGAAGGACTGAAACCTGATGGAAAAGTCCTGATTAACGCACCTGAAATTCCAAAGAAGGCAGAGGGGTATCAGGTTCAGTATGTGGACCTGACCGGAATTGCGCTGAAGACAAATCTGGTTGTTGCGGGAAGTCCCATCCTGAACACACCGGTTATCGGTGCCCTTGCAAAGATGGGCCTGTTTTCCCGTGAGTCTGCGGCTGCTGCAATCAAAGAGATGTTCTCGGATGAACGGAACCTGAAAGCCGCCCTGATGGCGTATGAGGAGCTGGTCTGACATGGAGAAGAGGGAGCGACTTGCAATATCCCGGCCTCGTGAGGGTGCTTGTGGCAATACCGGAACCTGGAGGGTCTTCAGGCCGGTTGTCGACAGGGAGAAATGTAATGCATGCGGGATGTGTGCCATGTACTGTCCCGACGGGGTCATTAACGATGAATATGAGATAGATCTGGTCTTCTGTAAGGGCTGCGGTATCTGTGCAGCTGAATGCCCGAAGAAAGCCATCACCATGGTGCGTGAAGGGAATACAACCGGCACCTGATATCCGGGAACTCCGGTTCATGCAGATCTTCCTATAAATACTGGTTCACCCATTCACAACTCTTTTACAATCTGGTGCACCAGATTAGTACAGATGGTTCGGTTCTCTATTACCATGGATGATGATCTGACCCGGCGGGTTGATCAGGAATGTGTTGTCAGGCAGGTTTCACGCTCTGACTGGATCAATGAGGCATGTACCCGGCAGCTTCGAAAGCTCTCCGGGTATGGTATATATCCGTGTGGGCATTCAAGCCCGGTGATTGATGACTCCCCGGCACCGCACCGGCATAATATGCAGAACTATGATGAGACCTACCGGAATTTCCGGATTGAGGTTCCGGAGTATTTTAACTTCGGGTTTGATGTCGTCGATGCCTGGGCAAAAAAGGACCGGAACAAGATAGCAATGGTCTGGACAAACCAGGAGGGAGAAGAGAAGTTCTTCACATTCCGTGACATCTCCCGCAGGTCCAACGAGATCGTCAACATGATGATCAAGTACAAGATCGGCAAGGGAGACCGGGTCCTCATCATGCTCCACCGGGTGCCTGAGTGGTGGTTCATGGTGGTCGCTCTTATCAAGATCGGTGCAGTTTACATTCCGGCTCCGACCATGCTGACGCCAAAGGATCTGGCATACCGGATCAATACCTCAGAAGCAAAGATGGTCATCACCGATATGGAGAACGCCCATAAGGTTGAGGAGATTGCCGGTATCTGCCCGACACTTGAGACAAAGATGGTGGTGGATGGTGCTCATGACGGCTGGCTTTCATACCCGCGTGAACTGACCTATCCTGCACCGGTCTCATCACGGATTATCAACCTGAAGGGGATGAGAAAGACAAAGGCGACAGATCCGATGGTGATCTTCTTCTCATCCGGTACAACCGGGGAACCGAAGATGGTGCTCCATTCACAGTCATATCCGCTTGGGCATATCGTCACGGCCCGGTTCTGGCATGATGTGCGCAATAATGATCTGCACTTTACCGTTTCAGATACCGGGTGGGCGAAGTCTGCATGGGGGAAACTGTTTGGACAGTGGATTGAGGGTGCTGCAATCTTCGTCTATGATTACCGGAATAAGTTTAATGCAACCGAACTTCTTCCGCTTATTGAGAAGTACGGGATAACCACCTTTTGTGCACCACCGACCATCTACCGGATGCTGATCATGGCTGACCTGCGCAAGTATGACTTTTCTGAGCTCAGGCATTGTGTAAGTGCCGGGGAGCTCATCAACCCTGAAGTCATTAAAGCATGGAAAGATGCGACCGGCCTTGAAATATACGAAGGGTATGGGCAGACCGAGACGGTTTTGTGTGTCGGGACATTCCCCTGCATGGAGCCGAAGTACGGGTCGATGGGAAAACCCTCTCCTGGCTGGGTGATCGAGCTTCATGATGAGGATGGAAAACCGGTCAAGCCAGGTGAAGAAGGGTCCATCGCTATTAAAACCGACCCCCGGCCGGTCGGGTTCTTCATGGGGTACTGGGGAAATGAAGAAGCAAACGCCAATGCCTTCAGAAACGGGTTTTACTATACCGGCGACCGGGCAGTGAAGGATAATGACGGGTACTTCTGGTTTGTTGGCCGTGATGATGACGTCATTAAGGCTTCAGGGTACCGTATCGGGCCATTTGAAGTTGAAAGTGCAATCATAGAGCACCAGGCTGTCCAGGAGGCTGCGGTCGTCGGGTCACCAGATATCATCCGAGGGTTTGTCGTCAAAGCGTTCGTCGTTCTGAAAACCGGTTTTGAACCATCAGACAAACTTGCACGGGAGATTCAGGAATATGTCAAAGTCACCACGGCTCCCTATAAATATCCACGAAAGATTGAATTTGTAAAAGAGCTTCCAAAAACCATTTCAGGAAAGATCAAGCGAAAGGATCTCAGAGAGATGGAGATGAAACGGTTTGAAGAAGAACAGAAGAACGGTCGCGGTGATCATTCATAGGATATGAGTACCTGAACCACCTGACATGTTTTTATTCTTTTTTTCATAACCTTTGAGGAATGATTCGGAAGGTGTTGTATATCTCCCTCATTCTTGTCGGGCTTCTTATCCCGGCAGGGGTACTGGCAGCTGATGACGGATGGTCACATGGCAGTCTCTTCTCCGCACCAAACTGGCTTTTGGAACAGTTTGACGATGAATCTCGGGAAATGAGCAAGATGGATTATTTCGGGACCAAGCTGGTAGAGCCTACCCCGAAACCTCCGACTGCGATGGATCTCGTAAAGGAAGGATGGGCATACCTGGAAGGGGGAAATTATAAGGATGCTCTCAAGTCTTTTGAGAAAGCACTTGATATAAATGGAACATCCACCGAGGCATGGTACGGCCGGGGTCTTGCTCTTGAAAATCAGAAGCGGTATCTCTCTGCAATAGATGCCTATACGAAGGCGGTATCATACTCGAAAAAGCCGGCATCAAGCTGGGGTCCGAACGCTGGAAAGGGAAGATCCTATCTTGCCCTGAACCAGTTTGAGAATGCAAAGGATGCATTGACTGTTGCCATCAGCCAGTATGAACAGTCCGGAGAAGATATGGCAGATGAGCTGGCATCTATGTACCGTGACCTTGCCCAGGCACTTGAGATGCTTGGCGAGACTGATGCCGCACAGGAAGCACTCAAAAAAGCAGGATGATCTTGAGATCTCCCATTTTTCCTGAGAATGTATTTATTTTTCTATGAGATCATCCATGTATGAGATCTGCTGCTTCACCCGTGGTACTGGTTCTGTCAGTACTTGTTCTCTCCGGATGCCTGGTACTTACCACAGCAGCACCGGTATTCTCCAGTTCTCCCTATGCTGATGGGTTTGTCCCGTCCGGTATGATCGGTGGTGCCGACGGATGGTCGCATGGGAGTCTTTTTTCCGCCCCGAACTGGCTGCTGGCACAGATTGACCCGGACCTGATGAGTACTGTTCTCGATTATGGGTATACTCCGATCCCGACTGAAGTCCCGAAGGGTTTTGAGGATTATGTTGCTGAGGGGTATGCAGCTCTTGAAGGGGGGAACTACCGTGCGGCATATAATGCCTTTCAAAAAGCCATAGAGCTCCAACCATCTTCATCAGATGCCTGGTATGGGACTGGTCTTGCCCTTGAGAGTCAGAAGCGGTACCTATCAGCCCTTGATGCATATACACAGGCGATATCCTATGCAAAAGGCGCAGGTTCGAACTGGGCATCGTATGCAGGGAAGGGGCGGGTGCTGTACTCTCTGAATCGGTTCAGTGAGGCACAAACAGCACTTGAGACTGCCATTGCCCAGTACGAGAAGGCAGGAGTCTCCCATCCTGATGAACTCGAGGAGATATATCGCCTGTTAGAAGAGATATCAGGATATAACGCCCCTGTCCCGGCTGTCATCCCTTCGGCCTACATTCCTGCCACTGCCTATTCAGTATAACCTTCTCCCCACCTTTTTTACCAGGTATGACATAATACCAGTATGAACAGACGTATTGTGGTGTTTTTCTGTGTATTGTTCGTGTGCGTCCTTTTCCCGTCCGGGCTTTCTGACCTCTCATCAGAGGGGGTGGTTCGTGATATTGAAATTACTCTTGAGCGTGGCATGTGTTTTGGAACCTGTCCGGTGTATTCGGTCTCGCTCTTTGGGAATGGAACGATCACCTGGATGGGTGAGATGTATGTGGAGGCTGCCGGAAATCGGACCGACTCTCTTGATCCTGCCCTGGTCAGTGACCTGTATGATCGGCTTATCGAAGGCGGGTTTCTGGATTTGAATGATTCATATGCCTATCTGAACATCACTGACATGCCAACAGCCACACTGACCGTCAGAAATGGCACTGACGTAAAGCGGGTGTACCATTACCATGGAGACTTTACGTCACCGGAGAACCTGACTGATATGGAAGATGCCGTCGATCTCGTCGCAAATACGTCCCGGTGGATCGGGGCCGGTCCCTTAGATGAAGGAACGTGGGGAGAACCGATTTAATTCAGGAGTGCTCCGGGGTTAGTGTGAGTGGCAGTTCCATAAAACAACGTATCCATATCATTTTGGATAAGCCTGCATGGCATGACAGGACTGCTGTTGTCATCCACGGAGTACTCGCAACAGTAATCCTGGTAAATACCATTGCTATTATTTTATTAACCGTCCGCACGATTGCAGAGCACCTGGGCGATATCCTGACAGGTATCATCAATGTCTGCATGGTGGTGTTCATCTGTGAGTATGTTCTCCGGATGTGGGCCTGCACCGATACGCATCATCCGGTCCGCATGGTCACCGACCGGGTCAGATATGCATTCCATGTATACCTGATCATCGACCTGTT